>JBFMGX010000048.1 GCA_040752595.1 Candidatus Zixiibacteriota bacterium | reverse complement strand
TAATAGGTCTCAGGAGGTCTCGGTGTCCTGGAGGGCTTGCTGGAATTCGGCGTCGACACGCAACTCCTGACGCGTCGGTTGCCGCTTGTTGGCATCCGCCAAGTCGTCGTCGGCGCGGTGTGTTTGCCGGATGAGTGTCCGTATCTCCCGGCGACGGAACGAGGCATGGCGACGCTGAAAACGGCGAAGCGATCGCTTCAGTTTCTCTGGTACCATGGGTGATGTCCTTTCGCTGGCAGCCCCAAAACCGCACAACCTCTATCCATATTTACGTTTCAACTGCCGTGCGGTTGCCCGAAATCGAAAGCCGACGTGACAGGAACATGCCCATCGTCCCATCACGTTTTCACGCAATGGCTTGCCGAGACGATGGTCGGGGATGCTACGCCACCGCGCCGACATAGATGTAGGCGATCCGGAGCGTGACTGGAATGACCCGGATGGATCGGAACGCGCCGGTTTGGCGCATCAACTCAGCAAACCGGTTGTCGGACGGGAACGCTGCGGCACTCTCGCTCAAGTAACGGTACGACGATGGCTTGCCTGTGATCCACCCACCGACGCGCGGGATCGCCACCTGGCTGTACCAGCGGTATGCCCGCCCGAACAGTCGTGCCTCCGGCTGACCGAACTCCAACACGACCACTCGCCCTCCAGGTCGGACCACCCGAGCCATTTCCGCCAGGCCGCCAATAGGATCGTCCAGGTTGCGGATTCCGAAGGCGATGCTGGCGATGTCGAATGTGCCATCGGAGAATGGGAGTCTGAGCACATCGCCCAAGACAAAATCGACCGTCGCCCGTGCCCTGGCCGCCTTGGCAACCGCCAGCGTGAGCATCGGTCCGGCGAAATCGAGACCGACGACTCTGCCGGTCGCTGTCACCGCCCTTCGAAAGGCCAAAGCCAGATCTCCGGTCCCGGTGGCACAGTCGAGAACCCACTCCCCCGGCCCAGCTCCCGACTCTCGGACGGCGCGTCGCCGCCAGTAGTGGTGGACCCCCAGCGAGAGAACTTGGTTGGCGCGATCGTATCCCGGCGCCACGGCGCCGAACATCTCTCGAATACTCGCGCGCTCAACCATCATTGCCGACTTGAGCCTCTGACGTCCTTCGCTTACAGATAGAATCCGCGATCGGGGTGCGTCCACGAATCCTTATTCGGGTGGAAGGACTTCCCACCGAAGCCGTATATTATGGCACTTGAGCCCCACCGTCTGGTAGAAAACGCTGGGATCACAAGACTTGGTGCCTGTACCGATGGCCTCTAACGCCCTGCCGTTCGACCGACCGCTGACAACGCCGAAAGGCGCCCACAATACACCGCCTTGGCACCTGTCAGAAGTCGCGTCACAGCGAGCCCGTGAGAGCCGTGAGAGGTCCATCCTCGTTCTTGGCTTTCCGGCCCCGGCCACAGATCCGTTGACTTGGCTGGCGGGCCGATCATCCGCGCCCACAATATACTGGCGCGATCGCGACGGTTGGGAATATGGGGCCGCGGGGAGCGCCTGCCGCATCGAGGGGCAGGGCCCTGATGCCATAGCCAATGTCGCCGATGAGGCCGTCGCCTTTCTGCGCCATCGGCTGGTCGCCGAAGCGGCTCCGCTGCACCGGCAGATGCGTTTCTTCGGCGGGTTCTCGTTCGACCCACAAACACCCCCCGACGATCTCTGGTGTGACACCGGGTTTTCCGATGCCCTGTTGGTTCTCCCCGAAGCTCTCTATATCCGCCGGGGCCTCGAATCGCATATCCTGCTTTCGATTGCCATTCCTCCTGACGCCAGTCCCGCGGCGCTACCCACGGAGTTGAAGCGACTCAACGACCGCTACTGGCCTGAATCGGCACCGGCACAAACCTCTCCCATGCCGCCGCCGCTCGAACTTCTCGCGGCGACGGACGATGCAACCGACGGCGAGCGTCATCGCTGGCACGAGGCAGCATCAGGCCTCCTGGCCCTTATTGAAGGCGGCGCCTTGGACAAGGCCGTGCTGTCGCGCCGCCGGCGCTACAATACCTCTCCCGCAGCGACCTGTATCGACCCGTGGACTGTGCTCCGGGCGCTGCGAACCAAGACTCCAGACTGCTATCAGTTCAGCTTCCGGCCGCGGGATTCACATGCATTCGTCGGTGCGTCGCCCGAGCGCCTCTTGCGACTCCAGGGGCGAAGACTGGACAGCGAGTGTGTCGCAGGCACGACGGGTCGGGGGGAAAGTGCCGACGTCGATCGTGAGTTGGCGACCGCGCTAATGTCAGCGACCAAGGATCGCCGGGAACATGATCTCGTCGTCAGCGGCGTGCACGACACCCTCGGTCCGCTCTGTCGGCAATTGTCTCTTGCCGACCAGCCGGAGTTACTCGTTCTGGCCACCCTCCAGCACTTGCGCACCCCGGTCTCCGCGGAACTGAACGAGAGCGTGACCCTCGGCGATGTCTTGAAGCATCTGCATCCGACTCCATCCGTCGGCGGCTGGCCGCGCCCAGAGGCCTTGCGGGCGATACGCGAAGCCGAACGGTCCTCACGCGGCTGGTACGCCGCTCCGGTGGGATGGATCGGCGCCGACGCTGCCGAATTCGCCGTCGGCATCCGTTCGGCGTTGATCGTGGACCGTGCTGCGTGGCTCTTCGCCGGAGCCGGGTTGGTCTCCGGCTCCGACCCCGAGAGAGAATGGCGCGAGACAGACAGCAAACTCCTGGCGTTCCTGACGGCGCTCCGATCATAGAAGGCGCGGAATCCGCCGTCGCCGTCGCCAACGTGCGCTGCGCGGCGGCGCTGATCGGGAGATTCGCCGCCCTTGGAGTCAGGCATGTCGTGATCTCCTCCGGGTCGCGGTCCACGCCACTGGTGCTCGCCGCGAGCCGCCGACCGGGACTTGACATTACCACTCATCCTGATGAACGTGCCGCCGGCTTCCGCGCTCTGGGCATCGGCAAGGCGCTGCGCCGACCCGCCCTGCTGATTTGCACGTCCGGAACCGCTGCCGCAAACTACTATCCCGCCATCATCGAGGCGCGTCAATCCCATACACCGCTGATCGCACTCACCGCCGACCGTCCACCCGACCTGAGAGGCCGGGGGGCACCACAGACAATCAACCAGGTCAATCTGTACGCGCACTATCCGTGCTACCATGCCGATCTGCCGGAACCCCAGCCGGGGGGGTATGTGGAGGGAGTCTGGGTCGATCACGCGGCCAGGGCATATGCGGCCGCGCTGGGCTCCCCACACGGCCCGGTGCATCTGAATGTCCCCTTCGAAGAACCGTTGATCCCGGAGCCGGCGGTCGCGACACGCGTGATGCAAAAGATGGCCACTCACGACCACCAACATGTCGCGCCCGGCCTCGTGCGGCCCTCTGAATCGTCACCGCAGACCGAGTGGGACTTCGTGCGTAGCGCAATCCTCCGATCGTCGCGCCCGCTGCTTGTACTCGGTCCCCAGGACGAATCCGAGCGTCCCATCGCCGCGACTGGGATGGAGTGGCTGCGATGCATTCCCATCCTCCCCGACGTCGCCTCCCAGTGGCGCACGAGTGACTGGCCGACCGATAATATAATCTCTCACTATGACTTGTCGCTCCGCTGTACCCGGTTCGCGCACCGCGCTGTTCCCGATTGCGTCATTCGCCTCGGCGGTCTGCCGACCTCAAGACTCCTCAATGAATGGCTTGCCGGTTTCGGGCCGCCATTGCGGGTCCTTGTCAACGAACATAATGAGTTCGCTGATCCTTATAACTATGCCACGCACCGTTTGCACGGTCACCCTGTCGACGCGCTCCAACGCCTGTTCTCGGGACCCGATGAGGCGCGCTGCGATCCCGCCTATCTGCGCTTGTGGCGAGAGGCGGATGAGGCAGTTGCGGCGGTGATCACCGCCGACCGTGACCAACTCAATCCCCGAGAACTGTTCGAAGCCGATGTCGTCGCCGCCGTCTTTCACCACGCCCCAAAGGAAGGGATCATCTATCTGTCCAACAGCATGCCGATCCGCTGGGCCGATGCCTATGCACCGGCGCGGTCCCCGACGACGCGCGTCTTGGTCAATCGCGGCGCCAATGGCATAGATGGCCTCATCTCATCCGCGGCCGGGGCGGCGTCGGCTTCCAAAAGGACGGTTGTTCTTGTCATCGGTGACATCGCCTTCCTGCACGACCTCAACGGCCTGTGGGGTCTTGCCCGCGAACGACTGAATCTCAAGATCGTTCTCCTCGACAACAATGGCGGCGGCATCTTTTCCCACTTGCCCATTGCCGGTCACGTAGACACAATGGAGCGCCTAGTGGCGATGCCGCATGAACTGGACTTGTCCCGGGCGGCAGCGCTGTTCGGCATCCCTTGGCGCCCCGTGTCGTCATTGGTAGAGTTTGTTGAGGTCTACACCGAAACGATGCCGAAACCGGGACCGCAGATCATTGCAGTTAATTCTGACCGCCAGCGCACATGGAAGCGGCACCGTGCGCGGTGCCAACAGATCGAGACACGCCTGTCTGGTCAAACGCCGTGAGCGACACCCTGCGAACATACGATTGGCATGTCCGTGAGGATGGCGATCCCACCCGGCCGACGATCCTCCTTTTGCACGGCTTCACCGGTTGCGTTGAGATGTGGGATGACATCGTGTCCGGTTTGGCGGGATCGTTTCACTGCCTGCGTGTCGATCTCCCGGGGCACGGCCGCACGGGCATACGGGACGCACGCGAAACGCACACCATGCCGCGTGTCGCCTGCGACCTGATCGATCTGCTGGATGAGCGGGGGATTCTCAAGACGAGTCTCTGGGGATATTCGATGGGAGGCCGACTGGCGCTTCTTCTCGCTGTGACCTATCCGCGGCGCTGGGACCATGTGATTCTCGAAAGTGCGTCCCCCGGCATCGACGATCCTGTCGCACGAGAGCAGCGGCAATGTGATGACGAGGCACTGGCCTGTGAGATCGTGCGGATCGGCGTTCCCGAGTTCATCGAGAGGTGGCTGGCGCAGCCGATGTTTGCGAACCAGCAAACGCTTCCGGAATCGCGTCGTGAACTGGCCCGTCGTCTGCGCCGGATGCACACGGCATCCGGTCTGGCATCGGCGTTGCGCGGTCTGGGGGTCGGCGCGCAGAGCCCACTCACAAACTCTTTGCCCGCTCTGCGTTCTCCTGTACTCATTCTGACGGGGGAGCAGGACGCCAAGTTCCGCGCCATTGGAACGGCCATGACGGCGACGATTCCCCGCGCCCGAATGGAAATCATCTCCGGCTGCGGCCACGCACCGCACTGGGAGAATCCCACGGCATGTTTGTCCGCCGCGATTCCCTTTCTTCTGAGTCCACACTCCGCACCGGCTCCCACCGGGTCCGGATGCGGTGGAGAATAAGTTGATACCGACTGGAGGTCTGATCCTGATGAGCATTCCCAAATGGCAACCGGCGGGTGAGTTCGCCGACATCAAGTACGAGAAGGGCGACGGCATCGCCAAGGTCACGATCAACCGTCCCCATGTCCGCAACGCCTTCCGGCCGCAGACTGTGGTCGACATGGCCGCTGCCTTCGATGATGCGCGCAATGATCACCAGATCGGTGTCGTGATTCTCACTGGTGAGGGGACCGCCGCCTTTTGCTCGGGCGGGGACCAGAGCATCCGGAGCGACAGCGGATATGTCGACGAGGGCGGCGTGGCCCGTCTGAATGTCCTTGACCTTCAGCGCGCCATCCGTTCCCTGCCCAAGCCCGTCATTGCCATGGTGGCGGGATACGCCATCGGTGGCGGCCACGTCCTGCATGTGATCTGCGATCTGACCATCGCCGCTGACAACGCCCGGTTCGGCCAGACCGGCCCGCGTGTCGGGAGTTTCGATGGCGGCTTCGGCGCCTCGTATCTGGCTCGCATCGTCGGCCAGAAGAAGGCCCGTGAGATCTGGTATCTGTGCCGCCAATACACGGCGGACGAGGCGCTGGCGATGGGCCTGGTCAATGCGGTGGTGCCGCTCGAACGATTGGAGGAGGAAACGGTGGCCTGGTGCCGCAGCATTCTGGCCCACTCACCGCTGGCGCTCCGTTGTCTCAAGGCGGCATTCAACGCCGACTGCGATGGTCAGGCCGGACTTCAGGAGTTGGCCGGAAACGCCACGCTGTTGTACTATATGACCGCGGAGGCGCAGGAGGGGCGCAACGCCTTCCTCGAGAAACGTGAGCCGGACTTCGCCAAGTTCCCACGGCACCCGTAGCGGGCACAGAGTCATGGACACCAGTCGCGACGCGGGCGATGGCATTCTGCGACGCCCGTCATGGTGGACGATCTGGTACCTGGCGGCGCGCCCGAAGACGCTCTGGACCGGGATTTCACCGGTGATCGTCGGCTCGGCGCTGGCTTGGCACGACCATGCGTTTGTCCTCCCCGCCGCGCTGGCGGCGCTGGTCGGCGCTATCGCGATTCAGGTCGGCACGAACTTCGCCAATGACCTGTCCGACCACCTGCGCGGAGCCGATGGCACGGATCGCCTCGGACCGACCCGCGCCACCCAGGCCGGATGGGTCACCCCGGCGCAGATGCGCCGGGCCGTGGCGTTCGTCTTCGCGCTGGCTTTTCTCGTCGGAATTTATCTTGTTTTCCGCGGAGGCTGGCCGGTGGTCGCCATCGGCCTCTGCTCCCTGGCCGCCGCATGGCTCTACACCGGCGGTCCCTATCCCTTCGGGTACCACGGTCTGGGGGACATCTTTGTCTTCATCTTCTTCGGGCCGGTCGCGGTCGTGGGCACATACTACGTGCAGACACTAACAACGACATCCGCCGCCTGGCAGGCCGCCATCCCGATGGGGGCATGGGCGGCCGCTGTACTCTGCGTCAACAACCTGCGCGATATCGAGTCCGACCGCCGGGCCGGGAAGCGCACGCTCGCAGTGCGTCTCGGGCGGCGCGGCGCCGTCTGGGAGTACGCCATCCTCATACTCGTGACGTTTCTGACACCGATCGGCCTGTACGCAACCGACGCCGTCGGTCCGGCGGTGCTGGCCGCCTCGGCGGTCGCACTTCTGGGCATCCGGCTTGTCCGCCGGATCGGAAGAGTGGATCAAGGTGTAGCACTCAATGAGGTTCTGGCGGCCACGGCGCGTTCGCAGCTGCTGTACGCGTTGGTGTTCGCCGGCGGAGTCATGTGGTGAAGACCCTGAAGCTCGCTGTCATTCCTTACGATCGTCCACTCCCGCGACCGATCACGACCGCACACGGCACGTACGCCAATCGGAATGGCCTGCTCCTCATCGTCAGCGACGATACCGGAGCGTTTGGCGTCGGCGATGCCGCTCCCCTGCCGGGATTTTCGCGCGATACGCTGGCACAGGTGACCGCGCGCGCCCTCGAAATGCGTGACCGCTTCCTCCCCGGCGTGTCCGCCGCCGTGCTCGTCCCAGATTCGTTCCACCAACTCAGTGCCGGTGCGGCCGCGTGGGGTGAGTGGGTCGCGGGACTCCCCGCGCTGCAATGTGCCTGGGAGACCGCGATCGCCGACTTGGCCGCCCGACGGCAGCGGCTCCCTTTGGCCCGCTGGCTCAATACCGCGGCCGCGACGTCGGTTCATGTGAACGCCCTGCTGCACGGCGATGATCCGGCGCAATTGGGGCAACTGGCGCGCGAACTGGCATTCCAGGGATACGTGACATTCAAGATCAAAGCCGGTGTCGGCCGATTGGAACACGACATCGCCTGCATCGGCGCCGTACGCAATGCCGTTCCCGGCGGGCAACTGCGCATCGACGCCAACGGCGCCTGGGACCAATCGCGGGCGGCGACTGTCTTGAAGATCGCCGCCGACATCAGGGCCGAGTTCGTCGAACAACCGCTTCCGATCGGCTATGCGACCATCGCCCGACGTCTCGCGCGCACGGCGCGTGTACCGCTGGCCCTGGACGAGGAGGCCGACTCGTTCGACAACGCCCGCCATCTGATCGAGTCCGATCTGTGCGACCTGATCGTCCTTAAACCGATGGTGATCGGCGGCATTGTCGGCTGCACCCGTCTGGCGACGCTGGCGCGGTTGCGTAAGGTGCGCGTCGTCTACTCATCGGCGTGGGAAAGCGACGTCGGCGTGGCGATGACGATGCATCTGGCCGCCGCCCAGGGATCCGGCGCTCCCGCAGCCGGATTGGCCACTGCGGGTTCGGTCGGGGCTGATCTGGTCGACCAACCGCTGGCCATTACGCAGGGGCAACTGGCGGTTCGCGATCTTCCCGGCCTGGGTCTGAACCTGGTCCCGGGCCTTCCCCAACTGCAATAGCACGACGATGGACCAGATCGCCTACCCGACCGTGCGGCACGCCGAACGGCTCGGCGGGCATCCGGCCATCATCGCCGGTGGGCTCGTCGTCTCGTACCGAGAGCTTGAGCAGCGCATTCGCGGCGCGATGGGGCAGTTGGCACGCGTCGGCCTGCGCGCCGGTGATCGTGTGGTCGTCGCCGCCGCGAATTCGCTGGAGTGGATCATCCTGGCTCATGCACTGCCCCGGGCCGGGGCGATTCTCGCCCCGCTCCATCCCCACCCGAATCCGTCCGACGCCGCTGCGTACCTGCCACGGCTGGCACCGGCGCTCATTCTCACAGATGATTCCTCCCGCCATGTGCAACCTTGGTTTGGATGGTCGGGCTGCCCCGTCATTCCCATCACCGACGTCGTCAACGCCGATACATCAGAACCCAACCGGTCTGTGAACGACATGATATCGGCCACCGACATTCACACGGTCGTGCCGACATCCGGGACCGGCGGCACGCCCAAAGGCGTTTGCCTGACGATGCGGAACCACCTCGCCAGTGCCCTGGCCAACGCTCTGAATCTCGGTATCAACCCTGATGACCGCTGGCTCGCCAATCTACCCTTCCATCATGTCGGCGGGCTGGCGATTATCCTGCGCGCGGCATTCTATGGGACGACCGTTGTCCTCCCCAGCCAGCATGAAGATGTGACGATGATGGAAGTGATCGCTCGCCACGACGTCACACAGTTGTCGCTGGTGGCCACGACGCTGTCGCGTCTCTTGGATGCGTGCGGCGATCAATCCGTCCCGCCCAACCTGCGGTCCATCCTCGTTGGTGGCGGGCCGACCGGTTTGGATCTCTTGCGGAACGCTCGATCACTTGGCCTGCCGGTCCTGCCGACCTATGGCATGACCGAGACCGCCTCACAGGTCGCCACGCTGGCATTGGGTGCGGACTTGGCGAAGTTGCACACTGTCGGACGCCCGTTGGCGATGTGCGACGTCGAGATTCGTGATGACGAAGGCACAACTCTGCCGCATGGAAGCGACGGTACAATCTGTGTTCGCTCGCCGATGTTGTCCCCGGGATACTGGATCGCCCCCGGCCGGATCGAACCGGTGGCGACCAACGGCTGGTTCGTAACGAACGACATCGGTTGTCTCGATGACGACGGCTACCTTATCGTACACGGTCGCCGTGACAACGTGATCATCACCGGCGGAGAAAAAGTGGCGGCGGAAGAAGTCGAGGCGGCTCTGGAGCAATGCGAGGGCGTCGCCCGAGCCGCCGTGTTGGGGTTCGAAGACCACCAGTGGGGCCGGAAGGTCGTCGCTTTGATCGAGATGGCGCCCGGAGTCGTATGCGATCCGGACGCACTTCGTGCAGACTTGCGCCGTCGCTTGGAAACGTTCAAGATTCCGAAGGTGTTAGTGCCGGTCGATCAGATACCATTGACCGCGGCCGGGAAGATTGACCGCCGGAAACTGGCCTCTGTTCACTCTACGGCGGCTGGCCAATTGTAGACGTGGTCGTCTTACATCGGCTCATTGACCGCTCCCATAAACAGTACCACGCCGGTGCTGTCGTCTCGAATCGCGCAGAAGAAGGGATGATCGACATTCATGACGAACGGGCCCAAGGAGGTTAGGCTGATCTCGACCGAAGTTGCCGCCGCCGCCTCGGTTCCTTCTTCATTCACTTCCAGAAACGTCTTGTGCTTGACATTTGAGATCATCAGGGGCAGGTGCGGCGATGGAGTCATGGCGGAGAAGTCCGCTTCACCAGAAAAGGCGACGCCCATCCCGAGCGCCTGCAGCGGTTCCACCAGCGATGCCTCATACTCCAGACGAAAACGCGGAATCAAGATCCTCGCCTCGCCTGAACGAAAACCTGTCATCCACTTCTGCCATTGGTCATAGTCGAGCCGGGCGAGGAAGTCGGCGAGCGTCGACTCGCGATTGGGAAGGAAGATGTACATTCCCCACCGCCCGGAACCGTAGGGAAGACAGATGGCCCGGAAGGAGGGGTCTACCAGATACCGAAAATCGCCCGACTGCATCATGAACCGAGCAGACTTGCTGCGCCCGTCGGCGAGGTGGAAGACTCCGTCGCGTGTCTGGCTCTCGTCAAACTGATAGGTCCACATTCCCTTGAAGTGGATCGCGTTGATCAGGAACAGGACGGTGGCCCGACTGATCGGCGGGCTCACGATCTCCGGGATCCGCTCCCTTGTCTTCTCACTAACCCAGGCGTTAATCGTGTCGGCCGCTGAAGGATTCGTGAAATCCAAGGCACGGATTTCCGCGGCGAAGAACTCCTGATTGCGTGCCAGGAACCCCGCATCAAAGTCGATCCCTTTGCGCGCCCACAACGAGTTGGCGACCGCCAGCCGGACATCCGGATCGGGATCGGCCAACAGCGACAACAGGTCGGCATTGGCGGCGTTGATCTCATCGCGCGGCATGCCCGAAAGCTCGAGTGCATCGGCCATCGCCGTCTGCGTCTCCCCGGAGGCGCCGTTGTAAGTCATCGTCAATGCCAGAGCCACGCTGGCCGAGGAGATGAAGACGTTCTCTGTCGCGTCCGGCCGGGTCAACTCCGAGAGCAACTCAAACCCAAAACGGTTGTCCGCGTCCACGAGGCGATTGTCGATCTGAGTCACCGGCTTGGGTGAACCCCGATGCGACTCCGCGTCGGTCGCGTTCTCCTGGCAGGCGAACAGCGTGCAGACACCGATAAGAAGAATAGCGTAGCGAACCATCGCGACCCCCTGTGCAAATGCAGGCGGAGAGCCCGCCGCAGCCCCTCTGATCAGCCAATACACCCCGTGAGCCGGTTTATTCCCGCTCACGGTACAACCGATCAAAGATCCCCCTCGACCCAACGGGTGCCACGGGTCTTCAGGGCATGTTGAAAAAGCACCCCTGTGCGGCCCAAGAGGCTCCCCGCCGGACACCCTACTCATCGTACTTCAACTCATACGCCGGCGGCTCGCCACCCGGACCTTTCAAGTAGTACTCCATCCACTGCATCAGGCGCAGGTTGTAGTCCAGCCGCGCCGCCGCCTTGCTGTTGCCGTGTCCCTCGCCCGGATAGAACACCAACCGTACGGGCGCTTTGCCGCGCATCTTCAGGTGACGATAGAGCTCCATGGACTGCCCCGGGTGGACGCGGGGATCATCCTTGCCTGCGAAGATCAGCGTCGGCGTCCGGTTGCGGTCGGCATAGTAGATCGGGCTGCGCTCAAGGGCGAATTGCCAGTTCTCCCAGATCGGGTGCAGCGCGTGTACGGCGATCTCCTCTTTGGGAATGTCCGTGGTCCCCAGCTTGGAGATCTTGTCGGCGATGCCGAAGCTCATGACGCTCGCGGCGAAGCGATCCGAGTAGTACGTCGCTCCCCACGCCGAAGCGTATCCGCCATAGGAACCACCGGTAATACCAACCTTGCTCTTCTCCACCAGCCCCTGTGCGACCAGGTGATCGACTCCGTCGACGAAGTCGTCGAATTCCTTCCCCGCCGGATCGCCCTGGCTCAGTTTCGAGAAGGCCACGCCCCGCCCGGTGCTGCCGCGGTAGTTGGGATAGAACACGGCAAAGCCCTGCGTCGCGGCCACCTGCCCCGGGCTGGAATACGCCGTCATCCACCCGTTGCGGTAATGCGACTCCGGTCCCCCATGCACGGTCAGGATGAGCGGATACCGCTGCCCCGGTTTCTCATCCAGCGGACGAATCAGAATCCCCTCCAGATCGAGTCCGTCGCGGGCACGGTAGCGCACGACTTCCTGCACCCCGAAGGACACGTCGGCCAGCCAGGGATTGCTCTCGGTCAGACGACGCGGTGCCGGATCGCCCGGATCGCGACGGTAGACTTCCGTGGGGTGTCGCCAACTGTTGCCGGTGAAGGCGGCCTTGGAGCCGTCGCGCGACAGACTGATGTCACTGTACACCGCCCCGTCTTCAGGCGCGCCAATGGGAGCCGCGCGATCGCTTCCGAGACCTTGGGGCGCCGGGAAGATCCGAACTTCGTTGGCATCCAGCCCCACCTGATCGATGTAGCTCCACACTCCCTGATCGGCGATGAAAGTGATTGTCTGCGGGTCACGCCACGCGAAGCTGCGGATGTTGCCTTCGAAGTTCGGCAGCAGATCACGCATCGCCCCCCCGCCGGCGGGTGCCAGCATCAGTCGTCCCGCCGACGGATCGTGCGCGTCGGTCCCGGCGATGAAGGCGATATGCGCACCGTCCGGGCTCCATTCGATCTCCCCCAGCTTCCCCGGATTGTCGATACGCGCCAGAATCGCCCCGGTCTCGGCATCGACCACGCGCACGCGGCGCTCCATGTAGCCGTCATCGACCAAGGGCGTCGGCGCCAGGGCCAGCGCCAGACGCCGGCCGTCGGGACCGAAGTGCAATCCCGACGCCGAGCCCTCCAGTGCCAGCATCGTCGCCGCGGTATCGTCGGTCCGCATGTCATGTACCCACACACGGACAAATGGTTTCTCTTCTTCGTAGATCTCCTGATTGAACCCCTTCTTCTTGGCATCCTTCTTCGACTTCGGTTCCGCCTCCGTCGCCAGGAAGGCAACGCGCTTCCCATCGGGGCTCCAGGAGTAGGACGAAATGTCGGCGTCGTGTTGGACGATCTTGCGTGCCTCGCCGCCGGTCAGCGGGATCACATACAGCGCCCGGTTCTCATCGTCACCGCGCTTGGACAGGAACGACAGTCCGGTTCCATCCGGCGTCCATCGGACACCGCCCACGTTCACCTTGCCGGTGACATAGGGGTGGGATGACCCATCGGACTCGATCATGTGCAACTCGGTCCACGAGGCGCCGTTGTCTTGGTCCTTCAAGTCGCGCGGCACGCCCAAGGTGTAGGCGATCCGGCTCCCATCCGGGGAGATGACCGCCGAGGTGACGCCCCGGATGCGGGCGACGTCTTGGGGCGTGAGCCCATTCGCCGCGTACACCGTGCTGGCGGCGATCCATAGACAGGATAGCACGGTTGCCAGAAACCGGATCCATCCTGCCTTCCTACCCCGTGTCGGCGTTGTCGTGATCGTCATACGACTCTCCTTGTTGTGTGTACATGCCCATTTATGAGACGGCGCTCCGAATCTGTCCTGAGGAATCGATGTGGAATGCGGCCCAATGCGGAGAGGGGGGGATTCGAACCCCCGGACCTCGTGTAAGGTCAACGGTTTTCGAGACCGCCCCGATCAACCACTCTGGCACCTCTCCGGCGCGAATATAGGCGGCCGAGGCGGCATTTGTCAGCGGTTTTCCTGTGCCGATTCAGACACAAAAGTTGCTCGAGGACAAGGGGCTTTCAGCCCCTTGAGGATCGGCGCGGCCCGGCTCCGCCCGAGCACACGCCGGAAGTCAGCCGCGTGCCGCCTCTCCCAGAACTTCCTCCAGGAACTTCACGTCCGGCCGCAGGAATCGAAACGAGAGCAGACTGATGATGGCAAGAACCGCGACCTGCTGCATGGTGCCGCCGAGAAGATAGAGGACCACGCCATAGACGACCGGCGAGGCCCCCAAGGCGAATGTCACGGTCGTCGCGCTCATCACGATCCGCTCGACCGCTGCGGTATCGCCCAGCACATTCCTCAGCCGTAGCGGCGCCAAGAGAATCCGTCGCAGCGTGAACGCAGCCAACAGATCGGCCACGGCCAGCCCCAGAAGGACATAGAATAGGGTCGGCAGCCACACCGGCGCCTGGGATTCATCAATCCCGATTCCCCGTTTACGCACCACGAACACCAGAAGAACCAGCACGCCCGGCGCCAGTAGTTGGATGATCATCCCGCGACGCACGGCACGTTCGGCCATCCGCCCACAGTCGAATCTCGTCGCCATGTCAGTCATAGGCAACGTCATGCCTCTTCCCGGCGCTTGGCAAAGAACCGTCGCATGAGCGCCGCCGCCTCATCCGCCATCACCCCACCGATGATCTCGACACGATGGTTCAGGCGCGGATCGGAGGGAATGCGGAAGATCGAACCGCACCCGCCGAACTTCGGGTCGGCCGCGCCATAGACGATGCGGTCGATGCGCGCCATGACGCCGGCGCCGGCGCACATGACACATGGCTCAATCGTGGAGTACAAAGTCGCACCGAGCAACCGCCATGATTCAAAGTGGGATGAGGCGGCGCCGATCGCCAGAATCTCCGCGTGCGCCGTCGGGTCCCCCAGACGTTCCATCTGATTGTGGCCGCGCCCGACGATCAAACCATCCTTGACGACGACAGCGCCGACCGGCACTTCGTCCTCCTCAAAGGCCGATTCCGCTTCGCGCAGCGCCTGCCGCATGAAATACTCGGCACGCTCGTAATCGGAATGCTCGGGAAACACGATCATCACCGCCGGGGATCATGCCCCGCCCAAAGTAAGCTACGATGCCGTTCAGAGACAGGCAATCGAACAGTGTGACCGGGAGTCTCCCTGTCACCCCGAGCGACTTGTCCCGAGCGAAGCGAGGGAAGCGAGGGTCCGCCTTTTCTCAGAGAATGTCATTCCATCGGAGACTCTCCATTGCGTATAAGGCCGATGAACTTCAGCACCCGGAGGAACTGACGGCATGAATGACAGAATCAGCGCGCCTGCACAAGAGGACCTCGCCCAAGCAAACAGCGCCTACCTGCGCTCCGCGGCGCATCAACCGGTGCATTGGCATCCGTGGGGCGATGCCGCCTTCACTCGCGCCCGGCAACTCGACCGTCCGATCCTCCTCGATATTGGCGCCGTCTGGTGCCACTGGTGCCATGTCATGGACGGCGAATCGTATGAGAATCCGAAGACCGCGCAAATCATCAACGACCATTTCATCGCCATCAAGGTCGATCGCGACGAGCACCCGGACGTCGACCGTCGCTATCAGGAAGCGGTCTCCGCGCTCACCGGCCAGGGCGGCTGGCCGCTGACCGCCTTCCTGACGCCCGAGGGTCTGGTCTTTTTCGGCGGCACTTACTTTCCCCCGACCGATCATCATGGACGCAGGGCATTCCCCGATGTGCTGCTCGCGGTCGCGGAATATTATCGCAGCCACAGGAGCGACGCCCGGACCCGGGCCGAGTCGCTCGCTGGAGCGCTGGCGCAGCACCGCGATCATGACCGCTCCGGCGCGATCAGCCGCGCGCTGATTACCCAGGGGGTTGCGCAGATCACCGCCAGCTTCGACCCGGTCCATGGCGGTTTTGGCGGCGCGCCGAAGTTCCCCCATGCCTCCGCCATGGAGTTGATCTTGGCACAGCACTTCTTCTCTCCGTCTCCGTCTCTGGACCATGTGATTCGACGAACGCTGATCCGGATGGCGCGCGGCGGTGTCCATGACCAGCTCGGCGGCGGGTTTCACCGGTACTCGACCGATGCCCAATGGATCGTGCCGCACTTCGAGAAGATGATCTATGACAACAGCGAGCTTCTGCGCAACTACGCCATGGCCGGCGGGCACTTCGGCGATCCGCTCTTCGCCGAAACCGCCCGCGGCATCATTGACTTCTTGACCGGCGTCCTCGGCGATTCAGAACGCGGCGGTTTCTATGCCTCTCAAGACGCCGATGTCGGCCTGCACGACGACGGCGACTACTTCACCTGGACGCTCGACGAAGTGCAAGCGGCTTGCTCAGCCGATGAAGCGGCGGTCCTGGCCGAGCGGTTCGACATCCGTCCCCATGGCGAAATGCGCCACAATCCCGCCAAGAATGTCCTGTTGGTCGCGGCCGATGTCGATGTTATCGCCGCCAAGAGCAACAAGACCGATGCGCAGGTGCAAGCGTTGCTCCAATCAGGCATCATGAAACTGCGGGACGCCCGAAGGCGACGCCCTTTACCCTTCGTTGACTCATCGGTCTATACCGGCTGGAACGGCCTGGCGATCTCCGCCATTCTGCTGGCCGCAGACTTCCTCGATATCGCCAACGCCGAGCGATTCGCCCTGCGCTCGCTGGACCGTCTGTGCGCCGGGGCTGTTCTACCCGACGGTCGGGTACGTCACGCGCTGGGAGCCGACAACCCGTCCGGCCTTCTGGAAGATGGTGCGTTCCTGGGACGGGCATTCCTCGACGCCTATGAACGCACGGGACAGTCGGCCTACTTGGATACAGCCCGTCGGATCAACGACGATCTCCTGCGGCGCCTGTGGGATGGAGAGTCAGGCGGCTTCTTTGATCGTGAACCGGACACTGCTGCCCCGGGGCTTCTGGCCCAGTCGCGCAAGCCGATTCAGGATTCCCCAACGCCTTCGGCCAACGCCGTTGCCGCGGAGCTCATGCTTCGCCTCAGCGAACTGACCGGCGAAGACAGATATCGCGATCACGCCGAGCAGTTGCTGACCGCTTTCGCCATGACTGCCGGAGGCCTCGGCATCTTCGGCGGGTCGTACTTCTCAACCCTCGATCGTTTCCTGCGCGGCCCGGCCACAGCGGTTGTTGTCGGACCTGCCGGTGATCCCCGCGCCGAGGAGTTGTGGTCCACGGCCCGGCGTGTCTTCCGACCATACAAGTCACTCCGTCGTATCACGACCGACACCACGGCAGCCGATCAGGTGCCGCTTCCTCCCGAGATGCGCGGCATGATCGCCTCGGGGCAGACACGGGCATACTTCTGCGCCGGCGAAACCTGCGCGCTCCCCACTGACGATCCCGAAAAATTGGCAAAGACCATCGCCACATTCGGCCGCAGCGGCTAAGCAAACACGACCGAGACCGCCGTGACATCGGCAAACAAGGGGCTGAAGCCCCTTGTTTACCCATTCGATGTGTTCCCACTTGTCGGCATTTCCGAAACCTCCTACCTTATCGTCGCAACCGGAGGTCAAACCATGGAAAAAGTCTACAAGATCGTCGAAGTCGTCGGATGTTCACCAACCAAGATCGAAGAGGCAGTGGAGAACGCCGTGAAAGAAGCCAGCCGGACGCTCAAAGGCCTGGCCTGGTTTGAAGTGAAGGAGATCCGGGGCGGCTTCAAGGACGGCAAGATCGCCGAATACCAGGTGCTGGTCCGCATCGGATTTCGGCTGATTGAAGATTAACGGAGGGAGGGTATCATGGCCGCCAGAACCGTGACCGAGGAGCTGCGCATCACCGGCGGGAAGCTTCGCGACAAGATTGAAGAGCTGATCCACCAGGGCAACATCCGCAGCATCATCGTCAAGAACGATGAGGGCAAGATGCTGGGCAAGATCCCGCTCACCGTCGGCGTGATCGGCGCCGCCGTGGCGCCGGTCCTCGCCGCGGTCGGGATCATTGGCGCGCTGGCCTCGAAGCTGACGATTGTCGTGGAGAAGGAAGAAGAAGAGTAGGGCGGGCACATCGCCTGTCCTTCACGGGTCTGAAGACCCGTGGCACACAGCCGTTGTCATTGCGGACGTAGGGTGGGCACCCCTCGACTTCCTTCGACTCCGCTCAGGACAAGTCGCTCGGGACAAGCCGCCTGCCGTCATCATGTGGCATCATGATTGAGAAGTCGTTTCTCACCGTCGCGATCCTGCTCGGGCTCTATGGTTTCATCCAGCCCGTGCTCTATCGCCTCCGCCGTATCGCGCAGGCCACCGGGCCGTTTCGCATCGACCGGGTGCCGCGACGGCTGATGCGATTCGTCTGGGAGGTCATTCTCCAAGGCAAGGTGATCACCCAGCGCCCCTTCGCTGGATTCATGCACGCTCTGGTCTTCTGGGGTTTCTTGACATTCATCCCAGTCACGCTCGATCATTTTGCTCACGGGTATGGCGGGACAATCCTGGGGCATGGCGTCCTGCGGACCGTTGTGGCGACGATCGTCGCGGTCTTCGCGGTCGCGGTCTTGATCGGCATCATGGCGTTGGCGATCCGTCGCTTTGCCTGGCGCCCGGCGGCGTTGGGTACTGTCAAGATCGAATCGGGAATCGTGGCGTTCTTGATCGCCTTCTTGATGGTCACATATCTCCTCGACCTCTATGTCCTGATCGATCGCAGCACGGCGACAGCCCGTGTCAACTGGTGGCTCCATGCGCTCGCCATCCTCGCCTTTATGTGGCTGATCCCCCGTTCGAAGCACCTGCATCTGGTGCTCTCGCCGGTGACCACCTTCCTGAAGGACTTCGAGCTGGCGAAGCTGCGCCCGCTCGACTTTGAGAAAGAGCAATTCGGCGCCGCCAAGCTGACCGATCTGTCATCGCACACGGCGCTCGGCGCCTTTACCTGTGTCGAATGCGGCCGCTGTTATGATCATTGCCCGGCGCGCGGCACGGGGAAACTGCTCGATCCCAAACAACTGATGCTCGATCTGCGCGCCGGATTTCTGAAAGACCCACAGCAGGCCATCGTCGGCGCCACCATCCCGGAAGAAATCCTCTGGCAGTGCACCACGTGCGGCGCCTGCACCTACCAGTGCCCGGTCGGGATCGATCAGGTGATTCCGATCCTGGAGACCCGTCGCGGCCTCACCGCCGAGGGGAATGTCCCGCACACGTTCAACACCTTCTTCGGCAATCTGGAACGTTTGCAGAATCCCTGGGCCTATCCGACACCACAGGCGCACGAGTTTCTCCAGGAACACAACTATCCGACATATGATGGCCACGAGTGGCTCTATTGGATGGGATGCGTGGCGCGCTTCGATGTCCAGTATCGCAAGGTCTCGCTGGCATTCAAGCAGATTCTCGACGCCGCCGGCGTGTCGTATGGCGTTCTCCCCGATGAGCAATGCACCGGCGATGCCGCCCGTCGCGCCGGCAACGAGTACTTGTTCACTGAACTGGCGACCGCCAATGTGGAGTTGCTGAAGGCGGCAGGCGTCAAGAAGATCGTCTCGACCTGCCCGCACTGCATCCGCACGCTGACCGAATACAAGGACTTCGGTCTTGATCCCACTGTTGAGATCATCCATCACTCGCGCCTGATCAATGATCTGGTCGCCACCGGGAAGTTGGAACTCACCGCCGATGGCGATCCGGCACGGACCGTCTATCACGACCCCTGTTATCTGTCGCGCTATGGCGAGAAGGGCGACATCGAGAATCCGCGCCGTCTGCTGGCCCAATCTGTCGGTTCGCACCTGGAACCGCAGCGGACCCGTGAACGCTCCTTCTGTTGCGGAGCCGGCGGCGCGATGATCTTCGCCGAGGAGACCAAAGGCAAACGGATCAACCACGAACGCACCGAGGAGCTCCTGCGCACCGGGGCCAACAAGATCGCCGTCGCCTGCCCCTTCTGTCAGATCATGATCCGCGACGCCACCAACGACCTCGGCCGCGGCGAGGATGTTGTCGTGGAGGACGTGGCCCAGTACGTGGTCCAGCGATTGGCGGTGTGAAATCATTGCGGACGAATGTTGTCGGTATATACCTTACGTCGTCCCCACAGAGGGAGAGGAGGTAGAATCCCATGGCCGTGAAAAACCGCAACATGGTCGCGCAAGTGTTCCTGATGATCATCACGCTGGGCATCTATGGCATCTACTGGTTCTACCAGACCGCCTGCGAACTAAAGTTCCTCGCCAATGACGCCGCCGCCAGCCCCGGGCTGTGGACCGTGCTCATGTTCATCCCGTTCATCAACCTGTACGCCGTCTACAAGTACGCCGAACTCTTCGAGAAGGTCTCCAGCGAGAAACTGAACCGTTGGATCATCTTCATCCTCTGGATCGTCTTCTGCCCGGCGATTTGGTTCATCGTCCAGACCGA
This sequence comes from Candidatus Zixiibacteriota bacterium, assembly GCA_040752595.1. Lineage (NCBI taxonomy): Bacteria > Pseudomonadati > Candidatus Zixiibacteriota > Candidatus Zixiibacteriota bacterium. The sequence goes on along the minus strand of JBFMGX010000048.1, from coordinate 19,333 downwards.
GCTCAACCGCCGCGCGACGACGGTGTGAGATCCGGTCCCACCACCCGGCATCGAGGACAGGGGGCTTTCAGCCCCCTGTTCTGTCTACGTTCTGATTGCCGCCCGGAACTTGTGCATACCGCCTGGTCGACCACCGACCCTGGCGGGTGAACTTGTTGCCATTCAATGAGTAGCCATGTTTCGGCACGGGCCTTGCTGAGTGCGTGAACGACCCGGTGCGACGCACAATACCGGGTCGACAACGGCGAGCGCAACAAACGCTGCACCAGAGATCCAGGAGGCACAACATGTCAGCCAAGAAGTCACACATCTGGTGGATCGCCGTGGCGATGGTCACGTTGACCTCCGCCACCGCCGATGCCCGCATCCGCTACCGCGACCTGCGAGATCCCAACATGGACTACACCCAGAAGGGATTTCAGATCTATGCCGGCCTCGGCGGCCAGAGCTACACGATCGATGACGATGACTACGACTACCTCGATGAACTCGACTCCGACGGTTCATTCTTCTTCGGGCTGGCGCTCGGCATCGACCGTAGCATCTCGCTCTTCTTCGAGGGGAACGGCTCGGAGCACAACACGCCACAGGGCGACATGACCTTTGGCTATGGCCACTTCGGGATCAAGTATGCCCCCAACAGCGGCTATCGCCACCTGTGGCAGCCGTACGGCAAGGTCTCGTTCGGCGGCGTCTTCCTCTGGGAGGACCAGACCCGCTATGCGATGCGCCATCGCCACGAGGACGACAACGGGTACTTTGGCCCCTCGGTCGGGCTGGCATTGGGAATCGACAAGTTCATCGGCCGGCGCACGGCGCTCTTTGCCGAGGTGGGGATGCTCTCCGGGCAGCTCGACACCCGGGTGATCAACGACGACGACTATGAGTTGGCCGACGACATCGCGATCACCTCGGGCCGCGTGCAGTTCGGCCTGCGGTTCCGTCTGTAGCACCTTCGCGTGCCCGCGATCTCCGATCGCGGAACTCATGTCAGGAGCGCAGCTCGACTTCGTTCGCTGCAAGCAGGGCTCCTGACCTACAGTCGGGTGTTGATAACCCCTCCCTCCGGGAGAGGTCGCCCGCCGCAGGCGGGCGGGTGAGGGAAGATAGAACCGAGGTCAGGGGCAGGGAGAGACGAACGGCGCATCCGTTGCGGACGGATGCGCCGTTGCCGTATTGCGCCGCTAATCGCTACTTCACGATCTTGGAATTGCACTCCACCTTGATCATGCCATTCTCGATGGTCACGGTGGCGTCCTGCACTCCTTGGGCCGCCAACTGCCGCTTGATCTCGGCGATCTTCTCGTCATCGGTCAGGGTGGAATCGGGCAGGACGACCTTCGCCGCGATCGTACCGTCTGCACCCATCCCCGGCTCGGCACCGTTGACGACGCACTTCAGTTGCGCCTCCACAGAACCTTCACCGGCATCGCCGCTCAGTCCGATCTGGACGGTCGTGCAGGAATCGCTCTGGCTCTTTCGGACCGTCACATTCGCCGCCTGTATTCCTTGTGCTTCCAGTTGCTGACGGACTTCCGCGGCCATCTCATCCTCGGTCTTCCCCTCGCCGGAGACACTGATCTCCACCACCCGTGAGCCGATTTGGGCCAAGAGACTCCCCGATTCACGCACCCGCCAAGGCGCGATCATCACATTGCCCACCTCCGCCGGAATCAAATCGCGCGTCGCCGCGAAGGCCGCCATCGCATCGGACGAAGAACCATGGACATAGTAGGCCAGCGCCCGGCCACCGGCCTCATTCGACCAGGCGACATTCACCGCGCCCAATCCGGAGGCCGCCAGCCGTTCCGTGAGCGCATTCAGGTCCACCTGCGCCATCTCGGGATCAGCGGAGGTCATCAACAGGCGCGTCCCCACCGTGTGCTCATAGGAGAACGGCACCAACACCAGAAACGCCAGCACCACCGCGGCCGCCGCCAAGCTCACACTCCAACGGCGCCGCGCCGATGCCAACGGGTTCTTCACAAACGATTTCATCGGATGTCTCCTTTCCGGCTCGACCACCGCTTTCACCCAGGCCGACGCGATCCCCATCGCATGCACGGCATCCCCATCCGTACGCGCCGCCGCCAAGCCATCGCGCAGGAGGCGCTCCGCCTCCCAGACACGACGGCACTCCGGGCAGGCACGGATGTGCGCCGCCGCATCGGGAGAGTGAAACCCAATCGGGTCACTCAGTCGCCGTTTGAGTTCGCTGCAGTTCATACTCCACCTCTCGTTGACTCACGATCGCCGCGCTGTCCCCCGGCAGGTGTACCTCAATCGCCGCGCGCATCTTCGCCCGGGCCCGGGACAGACGCGAACGGATCGTCCCTTCAGGGGAATTCCAAATCACTGCCAACTCCGCCGCCGTGTACTGTTCGAGCTCAAACAGCACCACGAGCGAACGATCCTCCGCCGACAGCACATTCAAGGCACGCGCCACCCAGCGCCGGGCGTCGAGACGGCCACGGGGATCCACCGCCGCCGCCCCGGAGCCCAACTCTTCCCCCCGGATTCCTGATTACCCTCCCACGACAGCCAGCGTCGCCAGCGCTTGCGACGCTCGCGGTTGCGGAAGGTGTTGACGATGATGCGGAACAACCATGGTCTGAACCGCCCATCGTCCTTCAGACCGGGTAAACCGTGCCAGGCCGCCAGCAGGGCATCATGGTAGAGGTCCTCGGCGTCCGCCCGCGTCGTGCACAAACGCAGACAGAACCGCGTCGCGGACTGATGCACCGGCTCCAGGAGCGTCTCGAAGCGCACTGTTCGGTTGAGTTCCATGGAGCGATCTGTCCCCTTCAGCCCTTTGGCTGTCTCTGATTATATGACAATCCGGTAGTGAACTTCGCTGCAGCCAACAAGAAAACCGCGCGCCCCCGAGACCGCGTGGCGCGCAAGACGTAGGGGCGTATGGCCATACGCCCCTACAGATCCACCATGAGGGCGGGCTTCCCTCGGCCAGCTCAGGACCGGCTGCCCGCCGAACGATCAGCCAATCGGGCTACTTCCCCTTCAATTCCCCCCGCAGACCCATCACGAAGCAGACCACACCCCAGATCGCCACCAATGTGCCGTACGCCGTGTGATCCCTGTAGTCGAGAAACGCGATGTCAACCAGCGACAGGATCAACAGCACCACGCCCAGCCCATACCAGTTCTTTCCCATCCTACACCTCCTTGTGAGATCAATCCTCCGGTCATTCCCCTATAGCTTCCAAGGTAATGAGGATTCACCAGAAAAAGCAGACCCCTCGCTCCGCTCGGGGTGACGGGGGGGATTTCTGATCTCCGAGGCGGTATTGTCGTTCCGAGCGACTTGTCCCGAACGAAGTGAAGGAAGCGAGGAACCTGTTTCTTCGTCTACGATGGCCTTCCGTTTCGTCTTCTCGGTAGATTGGTAGGGTGCGTGCTTCGCACGCACCGCAATGAAGAAAGGCGGTGCGTTCGGCTCGGCTTTGCTCGCCACAAGCAGAGAACGCACCCTACGCGACTGGTCGAAACCCGCAGAAACGAAACACCCCATCGCGGACTCACAGATACTTCAACACCAGATCAAAATCCGGCCGTTGCCCCATCGGGATCGCCCCATCGGCGACCGCCTGCTGGGACTCGCTCCCCGTGTCGGTTGCGACCAAGAAGACCGGGCAGGCCAGATCGCGTGCGCGACGAATCACCTCCATCGAGCCGCGCGCATTGGCACGGAGGCGCACCACAACGACCGCGTCGGCCAAGGCCGCGATCAGTCGATTGCGATAGATCAGCCGCCCCTTGGTCAGGGGCTCACGCGGAGAATACTCGGAGACCAGCGCGCCCTGGCGCTCGATCTCGTCTGCCAACGTGCCATGTTCGGGCGGATAGATATGTTCGAATCCCGCTCCCAGCACCGCCACCGTCCGACCGCCGCCAGCCAGGGCGCCGGCATGCGCGCCGCCATCGATCCCGCGCGCCAAGCCGGACACAACCGTGACATCGCGTTCCGCCAGCCCCTTCCCCCAAGCCACCGCCTCGGCGATCCCCTCGGCATCGGCTTCATGCGATCCGACCACCGCGATGGCGGTGGCACTTTCGTCGGGAATCGTCCCGCGCACATAGAGAATCGTCGGCGGGTCGGGCAGGCGCGTCAGACGGTGCGGGTACCGCGGATCATGAATACCGATCGGTGCCGTACCAGAGGCGACAATCAGCGTCAAGTCCTCGGCCAGGGCGTCGGTCAAGCCGCGCGCCGTCGCCAGTCGCTCCATCCCATCCTTTGTCAGACGGGCCACGCGCGCCACATCATCGATGCCGCTGTCCCAAATCGCCGCCGGGTCGCCGAAATGCGCCAGCAACGCCGCCACAGTCTTCGGCCCCAATTGCGCCTCGGTCGAGAGGGCATACAGGATCGTCAGGTCGATGGTGACCGATTCGGTCGTCATAGCAGCCAGGTGAAACCAACGACGTCGGCGCCGCCTCGCCGCAACATCGCCGCCACCGTACGCAGCGTCCGCCCCTGATGCCAGCGCCAATCCACCAACATGATGGTCTTGCCCTGGATCGGCGCCGATGCGTCGACACGGTATAACTCGCCAAGCGGCACCGGCAGGTGCGGTTCCACATCCGCGTGTGCTCCCAAAGGCGCGACGGCGGCAATCAGGGACCGGCGGAATCTCGCGTTCAGTCGCTCTGCCAACCGTTTCCCGAGCCATTCCAGGACGGGGACAGGGGCGTAGATCGCAGGCGGTGGAATGAGCGCGACCTCGTCAATGCGACGATCCGACGATTTGCCCAGCAGGAACCGCGCTGCCACGTCCGCCAATCGCCAGGCGCAATCGTATTCCTCGTTGCGTGCAAATCGATACGCCTGCGCACCGATCACGGTGCGGCGTCGCGGCCAACCTTGTGCGAACTCATGATCCAACGACCACGTGGAACTCATCAGATCCCCGTGATCGACCCCTTCAGGAACGCGTAATGCAGCAACATCATGCGGCTCGGGCCGGCAATCAGGATCAGTCATCAAACCAAGAAGATGACGATTCACGATCCGTCCGGCGCTTCGGCGCATCCATGAGATCACATGTGTCGAACGCGGCGACATGGTCGGCGACGGCTGGAATGGCGCTGTTGCGGAAAAGAACTGCCTCTCCCTCCGGGAGAGGTCGATCCGCCGCAGGCGGATCGGGAGTGGTTTCTTTCACTCATCCTGCGGGATGTTCTCAGAACACCTCCGCCGTGAACACTTCGATCACCGTGCCCGGCTCCTTCCAGGCATCGGGATCGAGCCCCGCCTTCAGGCATGTCTGCGAGAGAAACATCTCCCGATCCCAGTCCTGCTCGATGGGCACCTGTGGCAGCAGCACTCCCGCGCGGTGACCGCGTGCGATGATCAATCCATGACGCCCGACCAGAACATCATCGGGCGAATCGACCTTCTGCAGCGGCGATAAGACCGTGATTTCGATTTCGAGATCGTCCACTTCCGATGGCTCGACCGGGAGGAAGCGGTGATCGCGCAAGGCGGCCGATTCGGCCATCTCCCAGACTGCCTCGATCAAGGGCTTGTACGGGCGGACATATCCGATGCAGCCGCGCAGGTGCCCATCGCGCTTGAGCGTGACGAAGACGCCGCGTTTCTCGCGCAGACGCGTGGTCGGCGCCTCGGGACATTCGAGACGCGCGCCTTTGACCGCGCGCTCCAGCGAGCGGCGAGCCGTGGTCCGCAACAGCTCTCGCTCGTGCGGATCGAGAGTTTCATCGGACACCAGGGTTCCCCTGGTTGCGCGCGGACCACTGGCCGTGCTCGCGTGATCATCATGGACACTGGAGGCTGAGCGCCTTTGAGCGTGTGCACGGTCCGGATTGTCCCCCCCTGCGCGGTGAAACACCGCTGACAGATACCCGACGATGTATCCCCGCCTCGATCCGGTCACATCGGCGGAATTGCGTTTGCAGACCACGGTGGCGGTGTCGGCGCCCATCCCCTGTGCGGCGATCATCGCGGCGGTGATCGGTCCGCCGCCGCAGGCCTCGAACGCCCCCGAGGAGAACTGATCATAGAGATCGCCCGACGAATACCGCTCAATCGCGGCGGCCGCCGTGTCATCCAGCCGTTGCGTGGTTGGATAGTCATGACCGTGTGCCAGATCGGAGGAGGCGACCACCAATGTGCGTCCCAAGCGCGCATGCCGGGCGATCAGTTCGCCCAATGTCCGCGCCGTGGTGAACTCCTGATCCCCCATCACCACCGGGACCAAAGCAAAACTCCCGAGAACAATCTGCAGGAACGGCAGATGGACTTCGAGCGCGTGTTCATAACCGCCCCCGGTCGCATCATGGCCGATATCCGCCAGTGCCACCGACGGATCAACCGATGTCAAACGCTCGCAGAAATCGAGATCGAGGGGGACATCACCCAGCGGCGTGCGATAGGCGCCGCCGGAATAGACCGAACCCCCGCGAAAGAACGCCCGGTGCGACGGCGCGATCACGACCACCGTGTCGAATGACAGACCCTCCAGTTGCTTGTATCCCTCCGCCGCCACCGCACCGGAGTAGACATACCCCGCGTGCGGACAGACCAGCGCGGCAATCCCCTCCTGACGGATATCGGTGTGTCGCTTGGCCGCGGCAAAGAACTGGGCAATCTGCTTGGTCAGCGCCACCGGGTCATTCGTATAGAATCCGTCCTTCTCCGCAAAGTGCGGCAGACGGATCTTTTTCGGATCGGACATCGTACGCACAGGCTACCCGACGACTCTCATACGGCGGTCTCCTCACTCACATCCGGTAGTATACACAAACTCCGCCGCCTCCGCAGAGGCAATCCCGCCCCATCCCATGAGGACAAGGGGCTTCAGCCCCTTGACGCCGGCTGCACGTGCCACTGACCTCGGTCAGTGGGTCCGCATCACTGACCACGGTCAGTGCCACCCGCCGTGAAGATGGTGAACGTGGCATTCCGCGGGGCCGATCCGGCGACGGAGTTCTGCGGACCTTGCGAGACTCCGCCGCCGCTGCCGCGGGAATGCCCGTAGGCCGGAGCACCGAGTGCCTGTGTGCCACTGACCTCGGTCAGTGGTTCTTGTCACAGTTGTCACTGACCAAGGTCAGTGGCACAAGTCGTCGCGGCGCGGCGTCCGGGTGCCACGCACAAACCTGTTTGTGCGTGTCCTGTTTGGGGATGAGATGCACGCACAAGCATCCTGACATTGCACGTCAGGATGCTTGTGCATGGTTCACCACGAGTTCACCACGAGTGGCACCCGCAGTAAACAGAAAACAGCGGCCCTCTCTCCGTCCTGTCGGTGGGACAGGACTCCGCCCGGGATGACAGGGGGGCGTGTGGGACGAAACGTGGGCGATCACAAGGATCGCCTACTTCGGCGAGCGCGGAGACCTCGCCGCGTGGGCCAGATCACAGCATGGCCAACAAGGGGCTTTCGCCCCCTGATCCCATAAACCGGACACAAACAGTTGACTTCTCGGTTCGTATAATGCGAATTTGACCAGACCGATGTGAATCAGACTGTTGTAACCCGACACGCGAAGGAGAGACCATGTTTGGTAAAGTCAAAGACAAGAAGAAGCTCGTAAGCGAGCTGAACAAGGCGCTCGGCTGGGAGTTGCGGGCCGAAGCGATGTACGCGCACTATTCCGTCTATGTCGGCGGCCTCTCGGCCGTTCAACTGAAGTCGCACTTTGAGGAAGAGGCCAAGGAGTCATTCGGCCACGCCGCCAAAGTGCGGGAGATCATCGCCCTGTTGGGCGGACAGGCAGTGACCAACCGTGATGCGACACCGATCGTGCACACCGCCGGTGTCCGTGACATGCTCGCCGAGGCGCTCAAGACCGAGACTGCCGCGGCACAGCAATACCAGAAGGCGCTTCCCCTGGTCGGCGACCATCCGGTCATCAAGCACGACCTGATGCACATCATGATGGATGAGATGCGCGCCGTCGACGAACTCGAGAACCTGCTCGGCGAGTAGTATCACGGCGACCCACCCCGGCCTGACGCGCGATCGTCGGCCCAGGAGACGACGTGGTTGACCTCCCCATCGACCCTGCCCCCTCCCCGCTGGCGGGGAGGGCTGGGGTGGGGGAAGATCCCCCCTGACTCCCCCGTCAACGGGGGAGGGTGAGGGGCGGGGCATTTCAGATCAGACCCGCGGAATCTCCCTCACGAGTTCGCATTTCGATTGATGATCTCAGAGTCGATCAATCTTGGCGGCGAGAATGAAGTCGCTCTCGGTCAGCCCGTCGATCTTGTGGGTCCAGATGCGGATTTCGACTTTTCCCCACGCCAGATAGATGTCGGGATGATGCCCCTGCTGTTCGGCCAGCGCGCCGACGCGATTGACGAAGGCCAGGGCTGAAGCAAAGTCCGGGAAGCGGAATTCCCGGCGGATGTCGTGCTCATCCGCCACCGTCCAGTCCTTGACCTGCGCGGCGAGTGCCGCCAACTCCGCCCCGCGTAGCGGCGGCACGCCCCCGCGACAGGGAATGCAGCTCTTCTGAGACAACTCGGTCATTCAGATTGCGCCCTATGACTTATCCGGCTGATCCCGGATCCCGATCCTCTCCCGCGCAGAGAGGGGGAAGAGTAGCCTCTCCCCCCCGAGAGGGGTCGATCCGCCGATAGGCCGATCGGGGAATCGGACATGTCGGATATCGTATCACCCTTCCTCGCCTATCAACGGGATCGATTACGATTCTCTTTGTGTTAGAAGTTCTTAAGAGCGTCCAACAGAATGAGAAACTCAAGGTGCGCTGTGGCTTTAGCATGTGTGATGCGCCGGTGACAACCCCTCATTCCTTCGGTTTCCCTCGACTTCGCTCGGGACAAGTCGCTCAGGGCAAGCCTACCCGCTCCCCATAGGGGAAAGGGGAAGAATCCAATCCCCCTCTCCCTTCCAGGGAGAGGGCTGGGGTGAGGGTCTTGGACAGCTCCATTCCATTGTGTCAAATGTTCTCAGGGAGGGGTTGCAGATCGACGAGGGTCGCGCCCCAAGAGCCGCCGGATTCGTCCCCCGTGCGATAGGCCATCACCGCGGGATGCCTGGCGAGAGAGGCGTGAACAATGCGGCGCAGCGTCCCTGTCCCCTTGCCGTGAATAATGCGCAGTTGCAGGATGCCGTGCGCGCGGCAGACATCGATGTACTCCCGGATCAATGACTTGGCCTCGGACGGCGAGAAAGCGTGCAGATCGAGCGTGCCATCGATCGGCAGTTGAAACGGATCACCGTTCATGACGGGAAGATGGCTCTGGCGCGTACTCTGGCGCAAGTCCGCACGTCGCGCCCGAGGTGCAACTTTGGCCGTGGAATCACGTAGGGATGTGGGAACTGTAAGCGGAGGTCTGACCGATGGTGGCGTTTCTGCTGTGGTGTCTGTTGTTCCTGCTCTGTTGGCCGTTGGCGCTATTGGCCCTCGTGCTCTATCCCTTCGTGTGGCTGTTGTCGCTGCCGTTCCGATTGATCGGGATCACGTTCTCGGCGATCTTTGAACTGCTGCGCACGATTCTCCTCCTGCCGTCCCGCGTTCTTGGAGGCGCCAAGCGGTCGGGCAAGACATCACGGGTCTGAGGGACCTCGCAGTTCTGAGGATTGAATCCCTCACCCGGTCCGTCCTGCGGCCGGACCAACCTCTCCCCTTCGACTTCCCTCGACTTCGCTCGGGACAAGTCGCTCAGGGCAAGCCAAAGGGAGAGGTTATCCACCTTTGAAACTCTGACAGGATCAACCCGTGCTGCGTGGATGGAATGCCCGGACGGGGATGCCGGTCTTTGACTCGGTGTCGCGGGCGATCTGTTTCAGTCGCGCCGGCGGGACCAGACGCAGGCGCGTCTCCGGGACCGGCCGGTCGATCGAGTAAATATGGACTTCGCGCGGACGGATGCGCGCAATGGTTTCCTGCCAGGCGGCGAGGTCATCCGGGGTGGTATTGCCCGGTGTTCCATCGAGGAAGACCGTTTGCAGACAGATGCCATCGCTCATCTCCGTCAATTGATCGACAATCCCCTGCCACATGATGCCGCGCACGGGACGATTGATGGCATTGAAAGACTTCGCCGTACCGGCATCGAGCTTGAACACCGGTAGGTCGATCTGCGTGATGCTGCGCCGCACTGCGTCGCTCTTCAATCCCGTCGCATTGGAGAGCAACGCCACGCGTGCCGTGGGACGGTGGCGGTTGCGCAGCCGGACGACGGCCCCAACGAGATCGGCAAACCAGGGATAGAGCGTGGGCTCGCCATTGCCGGAGAAGGTGATCAGGTCGAATTCGACCGGCGATGTGACTTTCTGCTCAACCGCCCGGACGACTTCCTCGTAGGCCGGCATCTCGGAGGCAAAGCGACCGGCATCCAGCACATGCTTCTTGGTCCAGCCGTAGTGGCAGTACACGCAATTGAAGGAACACAGCTTCCCAGTGCAGGGCATCAGGTTAATCCCCAGCGAACGGCCATACCGGCGCGAGTTCACCGGGCCATAGATGATTCCCTGCTTCAATGGTAGTGTCATGGGAGTCCTTTCCGGGCTGCGCCCCGTGATATCTACGTAGCTGTTCGCGGGCGGGCAATCGGTGGGGGAGAGATTGTGACAGCCATTCTCGTATTCGACCCCAGCCGGGCCTGGAACGGCGACCGCGTGACTTCATCGCGCATCCCGCTGCCCTCTGGCTGAGGAAGGGACAACCGTGCCAGACTGCGAAGCGAAGCATCTGCTTTCCCCACCCTATGAGAGACAGCAGATTCTTCACCCCGCCGAAGAGCGGCGGGGTTCAGAATGACAGCGTTGGATGGTTCTTCAGCAACCTGTTAGAGCCTCTAACACAATGAGCCAAGAAGACGATTCCCTCACCCGATCCGCCTGCGGCGCCGTGCCTGCCGGCAGGCAGGGATCGACCTCTCCCCCTCGACTCAGCTCGGGGCAAGCCGGGGGGAGAGGTTAGACTTCCCTCTCCCCTCTGGGGAGGGGGCAGGTTTGCCCTGAGCGACTTGTCCAGAGCGAAGTCGAGGGAAGTCGAAGGGGTGAGGGGTTGTTGCCGGTGCTTGGCACATGCCGAAGCCAAATCGCACGTTGAACATCTCATTCTGTTTGACGCTCTTGGTCTCGGAGCCGCTTTCCTCTTGCCGAGATACAGGGCTGATAGTATTTTGTAAAAAGAGAGTCTGCTCCCAAAAGGCGCCGGCAAGATGTGCCGGGGCTCCCATCGTGGGAGCACGTTCCGGTCCGGAGGGAGAATGCTCCCATGCCTCGCAAGAATGTGTTGCCAGGAGGTATATCCGTGGGTATCAAACCCAGGCATCTGTTGCTCTGCACTTTTCTGATCGCACAATTCCTCCCCACATCGGGGGCGAATTCCGAGCGCGGGTCGGACCTGGCCCTGTCGCCGCCCAAGGCGGCGGCACATGCACTCGCCGCCCTGCCGCACGGCTCGGGCCGATCGAAAACCGCAACCCCGGCTGTGCCTCTTCCCGGGAAGCTGCTGCCGGATCCATCCCCGCGTCTCACACCCGGCTCCGCGACTGACTACTGCGCCGGCGAGTGGCAGGGACCAACGACTTTCTATGTATCGGGCTGGCTGACGGGACAGGAGACGTATGCCGTGTTCCAGGATCCCGACACGACCTATGCCCATTCGTTCGGCATCTGTGGACCAGTGACTCGATATCCGTTTGACGTCGCGGCCGTGACCTGGGAGGTCTTTGTCGACATTGCTCCGGACTCGATGACGGTGGTCCCGGTGATCTACGAGGCCGACATGGCTGACATACTATGTCCACGACCCGGAAATGTGCTGTGTGCCGGGGCCACGCAGACGGTCCAGTTCCCCTCACCTGGAGTCTATGTCCTGACGCTACCGTTGCCCGGGGCCTGCTGCGTCGACTCGCCGTACTTTGCCGGCGTTCTTCTCCCATATCTGACCAGCGGCGTTGATGTGATCACCGACGGCGGCGCCGATTATGGGCCGATCCCGGCAATCTCCTGCCGGACCTTCAACAATTGGGGCGACGGCTGGTATGACCTCGTGGGGGATGTCTCCTTCAGCACGAACCTCCGTCTCTACTCTGAAGGGTACACGCCGGACGACCCTGGTTGGCGTTGTTCCGGCGCCAATGATCCGCCGGTCGCACTGTGTCGGGACCTCACGCTCATCGCGGACGCCGCCTGCACCGCATTGGGCAGCATCGACAATGGTTCGTACGACCCCAACGGGGATCCCCTGACGTTTGTGCAGGAGCCGCCGGGCCCCTACCCGCCGGGCATCACGAACGTCACCCTCATCGTCAGCGATGACGGTGGTCTTGCGGATTCCTGCACCGCCACCGTGACGGTCATCGATAACATCGCGCCTGTCGTATCCTGTCCGCCGGACACCACGGTCCCGAGCAGTCCGGGTCTGTCAGGCGCATACGTCAGCTTCCCGCGCCCGACCGTGAGCGAGAATTGCGGCGGGAGTTGTGTCGACATCGTCTTCGTCATCGATGCGTCCGGATCCATGGGTGACGATCAGGCGGCGATCGCCGCCAACGCCGGTTCCTTCTTCGTGGGATTGGGAGGGGTCGATGCGCGCCTCGGCGTGTTGGCGTTCACCGACGTCGCCAACCCGCTCAGTACGAGCGGCGCCTACAAGCCCGGCGGACCGGGCACGGGAGAATTCACCAAAGAACGTGGTAGTTTCCAGACCATGGTGACGGCGGTGGGTCATTTCGGATCCAGCACTGAAAACGGCCTGACTGCCCTGCAGAGCGCTCTGGCGTGGTATCCCTACCGGGCCGACTGCCGGCGGGCGCTGGTTCTGGTGACCGATGAGGATGCGGACGACATCGACCAATTCAGCATTCTCTTCCCCGCCCTTGTGTCCTCGGGTGCAGCCATCCACACCGTCATCAGTTTCAGCGACAGTGCCGGGTATTCCGCTCTGTCGGATTCGACGGGTGGAACGCAGCTTGACTTCACTACGGCGTGGGGGTCCATTCTCGCCGAACTGGCGGGCCAAATCCGGATCGAAGCGACCTGTGTTCCTCCTTCGGGTTCGTACTTTCCGATCGGGACCTCGATCGTCCGCTGCGAGGCCTTCGACGTTGCCGGCAATCTGGGGGACTGCACGTTCCAAGTCACCGTCGTGGATACGACAGCCCCGCCGCCGTGTCCGCCCACTTGCGTCGTGCGTGACACCGCCTTCTTCCTGTGCGCGCCGGCACAAGTGCGCGTACCCGTCCAAGCCTTCGACTGCAAGGGGGCTCCCGCTGCCTGTGCCATCGTGAGCGGCCCGGGGGCACTCATTGGCAACGAGTGGGTGTACACGCCGCCGGGGGGCGACACACGGGTCGATGTGAGCGTGCGTTGCACCGACAGCGCAGGACTCTTCTGTGAATCGCCGTTCCGAGTGTGGTTCACCTTCAACAGACCGCCCACTTGCCATGTGCCGAACGATACGACGATCGTCCTTTGTGCGCCGGGCACTGTATGCCTGCCCGTCACCGGCACCGATCCCGACGGCGAGCCCGTGACGTGCGTGCTGGTCGGCAGCAAGGGAGCTCTCGCAAATGGCCAATGGTGCTACAGTGTCACCCGAAGCGAGAGCGTTTCCGTCACCGTCCGTTGCCGTGACGCCTGCGGCGCCTTATGCGTCGAGACGTTCACCGTGACCTTTATGGTCAACCAGCCGCCGATCTGTCCCGCTTTGCCGGACACTTCATACGTGTTGCCGCGCGACACGCTGATCTGCCGCTCGTTTGCCGCCACCGACCCGGAGAGCCGCAAGGTCATTTGCACAGTGGCGCCCGGCGGACCCGGGACCGTGACCAAGAACGCGTGGTGCTATGACGTACACGGAAACGAACAGTTTTGCGTCCCGCTCGTCTGCACCGATCCGTGCGGCGCGACCTGCGTCGACACGTTCTGCGTCGACATCACCGTCGCCGGGCCGCCGCGCTGCGAACGGGGCGACACGACTATCGTTCTCTGCGCCGCCGAAGAGGTCCGCGTCCCGGTCCTCGGCTATGACTACATGGGGGGTTTGATCCCCTGTACGCTGGTGGCCGGCCCGGGTTCCTTGGACGGCAACGTATGGGTTTACACGCCCACGGGGAGCGGCACGGTGGTCGTCACGACAGCGTGCACCGACACCCTGGGCCGGTCGTGCGAGAAGACGTTCAATGTCACCTTCGATATCAATCGGCCGCCGTCCTGCGCGCCACCGAATGACACGACCATCGATCTGTGCGCCCCGGAGCGTGTTTGTCTGCCGTTCGCCGCCTCCGACCCCGATGGCAATCTCGTCGGCTGCGAACTCCTTGCCGGGCCGGGCGAGATCTCAGGCGGTCAATGGTGCTATACACCATCCGTCAGCCAGACGGCGAACGTGAGTGTGCGCTGTCGCGACCTCTGTGACGCGGAGTGTGTCTCGACGTTCAACGTAATCTTCAGAGTTAATCAGCCACCGACGTGCGCCGCGCCCCCCGACACCGCGGTGGTTCTCCCTGCCCCAACTACGATTTGCCGCACCTTCCAGGCGTCCGACGCCGACGGGGACCCAGTCGGATGCGTGATTCGCTCCGGTCCAGGATCACTGGTTGGGAATCAGTGGTGCGGCCTGATGACGGACACCGGACAAGTCTGTGTCCAACTCCAATGCACCGACCCCTGCGGTAATACCTGTATCGACACGTTCTGTGTCGACGTTGCCTTCAACGTTGCGCCCGCCTGCGCTCTCACGTCGCCCGATACCGTCGCCGTGGAGTCGGGTGCCGACGTTGCCTTTACAGTGACGGTCACCGACCCCGATGTGGGCGACGTGGTGACACTGTCGTCGTCGAGCTTGCCGGCCGCGGCGGGAATGAACCCGCCGCTGCCACGTTCCGGCCCTGCCCACGACGTGACTTCCACGTTCTCGTGGACCCCTGATCCCGGTCAGGTCGGAGTGCACCGGATCACCTTTGCTGTCAGCGACGACCATGGTGCGTCCGGCACCTGCACCATTGTGATTGTCGTTCTGCCACCCGACCCGCCCCAAGTCGCATCGGCTCAACCAAGCCCCCCGGCACGGGACGCGTTCTGGGATCGCACTGCGGTGTTCTGTTTTTCGGAGCCGGTCATCGTCGGTCCGGATGCGGTGAGTGCGCGCTCGAACCGACGCGGTCCTTTGACCGGCATCACGGTTCGCTATGACGACCCATCCGCGTGTCTGACCGTGAGTCCGCCGCCCTCCGGTTGGCCCCCGGATGATGATATCACAATCGTCCTGGCCGCGACAATCACCGACCGTGCGGGTCACTGCCTCGATGGTAACGGGGACGGGCTCTGTGAGAACGGTGTCCCAGGCGACGATTACGCGCTCACGTTTACCACCGCGCTGGGCGTTTGGCCCGGTGATGCAAACGGTGACAGCATCGTCAATGAAGCCGACATTCTGTCTATTGCCCGTTTCTGGGGGCTGTCTGGGCCGTCCCGCGGCTGGGAGTCCGGTGAATGGGAGTTCCTACCCGCGCTCGGTTGGGAACCCCGGGAGGCGGCCCGTGCTGACTGCAACAGCGATACGCGCGTCGACGCCGACGACATCTGTCCGGTCGCCGAGTTCTTCGACTCTGGTGCGGTCGCGATCCTCGCCACTCCCAAGCTCATGCGGCTGACCGGGCTCAACCCGGATCTGCGCGAGGCGCTGGCCCGCGCGCTGCAGCAATGCGACAGGATCTCGGAAGGAACGCGGGCAGGCCTCATGCGTCTTCTCGGGGAGAATGAACACCTTGTCGAGCCGACGCCCACGGGCTTCCATCTGGCGCAGAACTATCCGAACCCATTCAACTCCGGTACTGTCCTGCGGTTCTCTCTGCCTGCCGCCGCGCGCGTACGTCTGGATGTTTGTGATATTCTCGGACGTGTAGTGACAACGATAGTTAACGACTATCGGGGCGCCGGACTGCATATGCTGTGGTGGGACGCCACCGATGCGCGGGGGCGCGCTCTCGCATCGGGGATCTACTTTCTGCGGATCACCACTGCGGAACATTCGGCAAGCCGGCGGCTGGTCATCGTGCGCTGACGCTGCGCGGGCGGGCAGCACTACCTCTCGGTCAAACGGTCGTAGGATCGGCTGCACAACTCCCGTCAAAGACGGTGCCACGGGTCTTTGGATTCGTGCTCGATACGTGTATTTCGGGAAATCACGGGTCTGAAGTCCCGTGGCACACCCGCGTCCGTATCTCCATCGGCGTCATGCAACCGATGGTAGGTTCCCGACCGCAGAGTGGCCTGAGACGGGCATCGAGGGTGAACTACCAGGTGCTTTGTCATTGACGCATCTTGCGAAGCGATCGGGGTCGCTCGGCCGGGAATGATCCTCACTTGGTCGCCGGCTCCGATCTGGATGCAATCGGTTTGATCGGCGGCCTTTGAGGTCCGGTTCGATGTGGACCTCACCTCTCGACTCGACCGGGGGCCGAGGTCTTCCGGTGTGGTACGGGGCTGCCGGTCGGTGAGCGCGCAGAACCCTCCGGCGATCCTTCGTGGCCGGGTTCACAAACTCCTTGACAATCCGCCGTTAGCCGGCGAACTTTCTTGTGATATAGTAGCAGCCCGCGGCGGGAGCCGCCACCGGCGTCGAGGCGCCGGGGGCCGACCGTCGGTGAATGACCCCAATCCGGCAACAGGTCTGTTCCTTCCTGTACCTGTTCTCAGCGGGTGCGCACCCCATGAGGAGATCCCCACCGGGATCTCAAGCGGTCGTGATGTCTTACCGCGCCTTCATGACTGTCCTGTCGCCCACGTTCCGCGCGAACAGTCGGGTGTTGTGTTTCGACGCGGCGGCGCCCCGCCCCGTGTCTGCCGCCGATCTGGACGGCAATGGGGACGCCGATCCGGCAAGAGCCGGTTACGGCAAGCGCTTCATAGACATCGGAAAGCACCGGACATGGCCGGTTGCATAATGAGAACGGAGAGGATGTGCAGTCTGCCGACTGTGGTCGATTGACGGCCCACCGATCGAGGTAATCGAACACAACACCGCACCAACGACGGCCATCGGATGCGGCGGGCAGAAATGGAGGAGCTCCTGCAACAATCATCGAGCGACTGCGACGCGGGGTCGCCGGCATCCGTCGGCGATTGCCAGGCGACGCTCCTGTCGCGGTGTCGGGAAGGGAAGGTGACGAACAGCGTTCGTAATCAAAGCGCATTACACCTGAACCGAGGTAAAGGAGGCATTCTCCGATGAGCACAAGAAGACTATGGGCACCGTTAGCCGCGATGCTGATCCTGCTCGCGGCGACGAGCTGGGCGATTGTTCCCGACCCCCAGGGGGCGCCGATGACGGTGACCGTTCAGGGAAAACTGACCGGCAGCGGTGGTACACCAATTCCCCCCGGTGAATACTTCTTCACCTTCAGCATTTGGGACGCCGCAGTCAATGGAACAAACGTATGGCCCGGGGTCAATGTGGAGGGTCATCTGATTGGCCTTCAGAGTGACGGTCTGTGGACTGCGTACTTGGGGGAACTCTACCCGATTCACCGGGACCTGGTTGACGACACCGCGCGCTGGCTGCAAGTAACCGTCCTGCCGCCCGGTAGCGTGACCCTGGAGACGTTCGGCCGCGTGAAGCTCGCCTCCGCTCCATTTGCGTTGGAGGCGGCGCAGTTGAACGGCAAGACCGGTTGGGAATACCTGGCTCGGGACGGCGATACCGTCGTCGGCAGTCTCAGCTTTGACGGCGACAACGACGGCACGCTCGACGCACTGATTGACGTCGTGGCCGCAGAGGATGCGGCCAATCTCTTTCTGCTCAATGGCGGCTCGCCAAGGTCAAGTCTGTACGGGCAGGATTACGGGAGGTTGGAACTCCGGGACCTCACTGGGGACCTGACCGCGATTCTCAGTGCGACGTCAAGCCTCGGTGGCCAACTGGCCCTGAATAAACAGGATGGCATGAGCGGAATGCTGCTTAAGGGCGGATCGACCGTGGATGGTGCCACGCTGTCCATGCGTGACGCCGCCGGTTCGGCGACAATCAGCTTTGACGCGGATATGTCCGATAACACCGCCGCCATTCTGCCGAACGATGCCATCTCCGCCCCGGAAGTGCTCGACGAACCGGGAGTGGCGGGCGACAACGCCGGAGCGCTGGTCGCTCTGGATGTCAACGTAAGGAACCTGCTATCTCGTAGTATCACCGCGCCGGGGCCGGGCTATGTCCTTGTCATGGGGGCACTCACCGCCCAATTCATGCATTCGAACGGTGTGAACGACTATGCCCGCTTTGGTGTGTCCGACCAGGCCGGCTCGTTCCCCGCAAGCCAGATGTTCTATCACTCGATCGCCAGCTCTGTACCGAGCGGAATCTTCGAGCAGGTCATCAGCGTTCACGGGCTGTTCCCTGTCGGTGGCGGCTTCTCTTCATTCTATCTCTTGGGCATGGAGGCCTCAGGCACGGTCAGCGTCTATGGAACACATCTGACGGTCGTTTACTTCCCCACGGCGTATGGCACGGTGACTCCCCCCGTTGCGGCCGGGGAGCCGGGTGGATCTGAAAGGGAAACTGTGACATCGTCTGGGTTGAGCGCCCAGGACATCGTCACAGAACAAGCTGAGGCCGAGCGCTTCAACACCGCGCGAATCGAGCGGGAGTTGGCGACGCTGCGGGAAGAAGTCGAAGCGTTGAGTGAGAGGTTGCGCACGGAGGAATCAGCCCGGCGCACACGTGAAGGAGACCGCTAAGATGGGACGCAATCGTGCATTGAGAGTACCGCTTGCGGCGGCGACTCTGGCGCTCGTCCTCATCGGTGCGGGGTCCGCCGACACGCTGGCGCCCGGCCCACCCACTCCGGCCTCCGCGCAGGCGCCGAATTTCGAGCTGAACTGGTATTCGGTCAACGATGGCGGCAAGATCGCTACATCATCGCCGAGCTTCGAACTGGGACTTTCGCTTGGACAATCGGCCGCCGGGGAGCGGACGTCCGCGAGTTTCGAGCTGAACATCGGGTTCTGGCACGGCGCAAGTGCCGATGGATGCTCCTGCCCATGCCATGGTGACCCGCAATGCGACGGCATACCGAATGTGCAGGACGTCGTCCAGACAGTGAACGTGGCGTTCCGTGGTGCGGCACCGGTCTTCGATCCCAACTGCCCCAAGGAGCGCACGGATGTCAACTGCGACGGCGTCTCCACGGTGCAGGACGTGGTGAAGGTCGTGAACGTCGCCTTCCGGGGCGCGAGCAAGGCCACCGAGTTCTGCGACCCCTGTCAGTGAGCGAAACTTCACGACCGCTGAAGCCCATGGGGTATTCGCCCCATGGGCTTTTGCTTTCGGAGAAACATCCATCGGCCGCCAAGTACGAGGGGACCTATTG
>JBFMGX010000047.1:49934-107188 GCA_040752595.1 Candidatus Zixiibacteriota bacterium | reverse complement strand
CCTTCAAAGTCACCCAGGTCGCCTGCATTCGCAAACTGCTGGTCATCCTGAATGCGATGGTCCGAGACGGAGTACATTGGCAGCCCAATCACGCCTGAACCGCGTGAAAAAAGAACACAGTTGCTACAATTCGCGACAGATTCTGGCACGGCAGGCCGTGCCCCTACACATCTGCTGGCCTATGCCTCACGGATACAACCGCCCCAACGTGCGCGCAAACGGGATCGTCTCGCGCACATGGTCCAGGCCGCATATCCATCCGACCGTGCGCTCCAACCCCAGGCCAAAACCGGAATGCGGCACCGATCCATAGCGCCGCAGATCGAGATACCAGGCGTAGGCCGCCTCCGGCAGACCCTGCGCGCGGATCCTCTCCACCAGCAGATCATGGTCGTCCTCGCGTTGTGAGCCGCCGATGATCTCGCCGTACCCTTCCGGCGCCAGAAGGTCGTCGCAGAGAACCGTCTCCGGGCGCTCGGGATTGCGTTTCATATAGAACGCCTTGCACACGGTCGGCCAGTTGAAGACAAACAACGGCCGGTCGAATTCCTCCATGAGTTTCTCTTCGTCCGGTGCGCCGAAATCCGATCCCCATTGGATCGGCATCCCCGCCTTCTGCAATCGCGCGATCGCGTCATCATATGTCAGGCGCGGGAACGGGGCACGGATCGCCTCCAGCTTGCCGAAATCGCGTTTGAGAGTCTCCAACTCAGCGCGAGAGGTCCGCAAGACCCACTCGACGATGTAACAGATCAGGTCCTCTTGCAGTTGCATGTTGTCTTCGGAATCGGCGAAGGCGACCTCCGGTTCGAGCATCCAGAACTCGTTGAGGTGTTTGCGCGTCTTGGATTTCTCGGCGCGAAAGGTTGGCCCGAAGCAAAAGACCTTTCCGTGCGCCATCGCCGCCGCCTCGACATACAATTGTCCCGTTTGCGCCAGATACGCCTTGCCGAGATCGAAGTACTCGGTCTCGAACAGCGTCGTCGCCGTCTCGCCGATGGCGCCGGTCAGAATCGGCGTGTCGATCAGAATGAAACCGCGGTCATAGAAAAACCGCCGGATCGCCATGATGATCTCATTGCGCACGCGCATGATCGCATGCTGGCGCGAGGAGCGCAGCCAGAGGTGACGGTGCTCCATGAGGAAGCCGGGCGTATGCTCCTTGGGTTGGATGGGGTATTCCCCGGCAATCTGGATGATCGCCAGGTCGGCCACGGTCATCTCGAATCCGCCGGGGGCACGTTTGTCGACGCGAATCGTCCCCGTCATCGTGAACGAGGATTCCTGGGTCAGTTGTTCGAAATCGGCGAGTGCCTGTTCGGTGCATTCACCCTGCGCCAACACCCCCTGCAAGTACCCGCTCCCGTCGCGCAGCACGGCGAATTTGATCTTGCCGCTGGAGCGCTTCTGGAAGAGCCAGCCGCGGACGGTCACGGTCTGGCCGACGTGATGCGTCAGCTCGTTGATGCGTACAAGTGTCGGAATGGTCACAATTGCGGACTCCGATACGGGATTATCGTGTTCCCGCGACCGTCTGGGTCGCGATGCGGCGGAGGTCGGTTGCGATCGCGCTTCCGGCTGAGAGTGACGTGAATAACCGGGTACGGGCGCGGCCGAACCATGACCGTGACGATGCGTCCACTGCCTGAGCCAACAGCCGGCGGTACTGAAAGAGGGTCATGAGGCCATGCACGGTCACGCGCGAGATCGCGAAGCGATCGTCCCCGGTGTCGAGGGTGGCGTCACTCGCAAAGGCGGCAGCGTACCCGGCTTCCCGGGCGGCGGCGCGCACGCGTTCATGGTGACGCCCGAAGGGGTATGCCAAGTAACGGACCGGCGCTCCGAGCTCATCGGAGATTCGCTGTCGCGATTCCGCCAGCTCGCGTTCGAGCGCGCGCGACGACAGCGCGGTCAAGTCGGCGTGTGTCACCGTATGCGAGCCGAACTCGATCCCGGCCTGTGACCACTCCCTCGCCTGTGCCCACGTCATCATCGACCGTTTGCGCCCCAGAATGCGCACATCCCAATCATCGTCCTTCCCGATGGCACCAGCAATCAAAAAGACAATCGCAGTCCAGCCCTGTTCCCGGATGACGGGAAGCGCATTCTCCGCCGCCGACGCGAAGCCGTCATCGAATGTGAGCACAACGTCTGCGCCATCGGCGAGCGGGTCCGAGCCGACCGCCGCCACTTGGAGGCCCGTGTCCCGCAGTATCGTCACAAGCCGGGCGAATCGCCTGGGGCCAACGCGGGTGATTTCCAGCCCGGTCGGCGCCTCGACGCGATGGAAGGTCAACACCAGCATGTTGTTCACGTAGACCGAAGGCCCCGCTCGGCGAACGGGGCCCTCTGGCCCGATCTTGGTGGAGCTGACGGGAGTCGAACCCGTGACCTCTTGACTGCCAGTCAAGCGTTCTCCCAACTGAACTACAGCCCCGGCATGGTCGAAATATACGCCCGCGCCGGACGGCGTCAAAGGTCTTTCACCGGCGGCTGGTTGTCAGGAGCGCTCGTCCCAGGGGTGTCCGGTCGTGGAGCAATCCCTGTCCGGACGATCATGGGTCCCGCCGATGACGAGCGAACGTTCCGGCATCGTTGGTCACGAAGAGCGCGATGTCAGTCTGAGTCAGCGACCGCGGGTGAGGCCCCCGCTGCTGCATCGAATCGGTGAAGGGGCACTTCGGATGGGGTGTGGCCCCTTCCGGGAGGGCGCCGAAAGGGGCCGGACCGCAGAAGTGGCATTGCCTCACTGCGCCGGGGATGAGGCCCGGCACCAACACCACTCCGGATCACATCAGTCAACCAACCGTGAGTCCTCTGTTAAGGTGTGGCGAGCCGGCCGATCAATCCCCGTCCACTACACGAGCGGTCGCCCTGGGATTGAGCGGGTCATCATGGATGTCGGCCGCGATCAAGAGCCAGTGGCGTGGTCCGGCAATCGTGATCGCCTCCCAACTCACCGGGCCGATACCACGAGCCAGCGAGATGCCCCAGCCGTTATCGGCGCACTGGTTCACCGCGCTGATCTGTCGCGTGCCGTCAAACAACCCGTAGGGCGTCGCGATGATGGCATAATCATCCGACATCGCGAAAGTGTCGGCGCATGGGTCAGCGGCGAACCCCGTGGCCCAGCGCTCACCGACTTTGGCCGAGGGGTACAGGAACACGGTCTGTCGTTGCCCCGGATGCTCCACCCAGCCGAGATTACCGGCCGCGTCGCGCCTGATCCACAGTCCGCCCGCGAATCCCGGCCAGTGCGCCTGCGCGCGGTAGTACTTGACGCC
The DNA here is from genome assembly GCA_040752595.1 of Candidatus Zixiibacteriota bacterium. Taxonomy (NCBI): domain Bacteria; kingdom Pseudomonadati; phylum Candidatus Zixiibacteriota; species Candidatus Zixiibacteriota bacterium. Next base: position 103,904 of record JBFMGX010000047.1, on the reverse strand, counting down.
GTCGACCACGGCCGCCATGTCGATCGTGACCGTGTCGTGTCCCATTTCCCGCCCGTGCTCGAACCAGGCAAAGACCCAGCGATTCCCTTTGGCGAGCGGGAAAAACGAGTCGCCCAATGAATTGCCGCCGTTGGCGTTGGAGTGGCAGCCGGTGAGGATGGCGCCTGTACACCAGATGGCGGAGATCAGCAATGCGGCGAAGGGGGCTGCGAATACGAATGTCCGGTATCTACTCATCGCGCCTCTCCCACATGCACTACCGCTCAGGGTCCGCATTATTCCCGGGATTGCCTGTCGCCGTCGACTGGGTGGCACTCACAAGCTCTTGGGGTTGCAGCCCCAAGGGCTTGTGCGTGGCACACGCGTCCCTGTACACCATAGCGCCTGATGCAACCGATGAGATACGCGCAGTATGCTATTGTGTCAGAATGGGATCCATTGATGGGCGTCGGGGCGCACGGCGTGCGCCCACGGGCGACCCGCGCCAGAGGCGCGCAAGCACCGGGTCACCCGCCTACCGGGTCTTCGTGGAATCCGGGGCCGGAGGTGGGAGACGCTTCTTCAGCGTTTGGTAGCGCTCTTTGTAGGTGGGCAGAGTGTCAACGGAGCGCGGCATGGCGGCAATCTGGGCGTCGATCTTCGCAATGCGTTCCTGCGTCTCCGGGTGGGTCGATGCCAGCTTCTCGAAGAACCCGTGCGACTGGCCACCGCCCAACTCGGCCAGTTTGGTGAACATGCTGCGGGCGCCGGAGGGATTGTATCCCGCCTTTTGCATGTAGTAAACGCCGTAGCGGTCGGCCTCGAGCTCGTGGCCACGTCCATACCCGGTCAGCGCGATGCCCAATGCCATCCCGGCGAGTTTTCCAGCGGCACCCTCGGATCTGTCGCCGAGAGCGATCTGCAACGCAAGCACGCCGCCCAGTGCCGCCTGCAGACTCTTGACTGAGTGACGCCCGACGACATGGGAGACCTCATGCGCCATCACCGCCGCCAGCTCAGCTTCGTCGTCCATCATCCGTAGAATGCCGGTATAGAAGTAGACATGCCCGCCGGGAATGGCGAAGGCATTGATCTGGTCGGATTCGATCACATGGAATTCCCATTCCAGGTTGGGACGGTCGCAAACCTTGACAATCCTCTCCCCCACGCGAGTGAGATAGTTTTGCCACGCCGTGTCGGGGAGCAGCGTGTTCTCCGCCCGGACGGTGGAATCGACATCATGACCGATCTGGGCCTCCTCGGCATCGGAAATCAGGATGAACGACTTCTCCCCACCGGGGCCGGTGGTGACGCAGGAGGATGTCAGAAGCGCACCAGCGACTACAAGGGCGAGAAGCGGGGCTGTTGGTGCGTATCTACGCCTGTTCGTGGCGTCAGCGTGTGGCAAAGAACCGATCCGCTGGCTCGAGTTCTTGTCTCCAATCATCGTTACTCACCTGAAGATCTCGCTTCCAGTACTGTGTCCGATCGATTGACTGACCACCTTGCCCGATGGGTGTCGCGCGCATTCTTATCTCAAGGTGAATGTGGTTTGGTTTTCGATGGACATTGCTCAAGAACTCCTGCACCATCGCTCCATCGTTCGCTTCGGCCGTGTAGAGGAGGGATAGCAATCTCTCGACGCGTACTGGGAAGGAATCTCCCGGTCTGAGTGGGATGGTCGTGAGTCCGTCAAGGGGGGACTTCGCCCGAAATACCCTGAGCACTCCGTCAATTCTGACAGTGGAAATCGCTTCCACTGCCACATTCACGTCCGTTGTGCCACGCGATTCGAGCACGACCCTGGTGTCGACTGCCACACCGTGCCTCTCCACAATCACTCTTACATCCGGTCGGAGCCTCCACTGACGCTCCTGTCTTACATCTAATCGGGTTTGGCGCAATTCCTCACGCTGCAGGAGAAAGATCCAAGCCGTCACAATAAGAACCACCAATGTCGACAGCCCCTGTGCTGGGGGGTACAATTTCTCTGCTACGAACGAGCCGACCCCGAAAACAAAGAGAACAAAAAGGAAGGTCCACGACTGCATTCTTGTGTCCCACGCATGCGTTGGCTCTCGCTGCCCAAGCTCCTGTTGTGCCGGTCAGCCCTTGGGCTGACGTTCGCCGCAGAGCGGCGATGTTCTGACGGACCCTTCGGGTCCGAGGTCAGCCCAAGGGCTGACCCGCACCTTCTATTCGTCCGCGCTTGTGGCTGCGTGATCCGATCGCCATATCCCCGGCGGCCCAAGGCCGCCCTACGATCTTTCCCACCCTTCGGGTGGGGCACATCACTACAAGAAGAAACTCACCCCGCCGGCGATCTCGATATTGCTCAGCTCGAAGAAGTCTCCCAGCGTCCGTCGATACCCGATCTGCAGCCGGGTGGCCGCGTAGTCCTTCACGAAATGACGAAGGCCGACCTGTCCGCCCACATACATCTCGGTCTCGGAGTCACCCGACGAAATCGAGAGCATGCCGACGATGCCGTTGACGAATGGTCTCCACGCAGCGCCCTTTCCGCCCAGGTCGACGCCCGGCCCACCTTCGAGGCAGAGCACGCTCACGTCGTCCCATTCCTCCTCACTGTAATGCAGGAAGGAGAGTCCGAAGTCGACTGTCATTCGCGATTGGCTCCAGAAAGTCATTCGTATGCCCGGTGTGACGGTGGGAAACGTCAGGGCCGTGACGTTGTCCTCATCAAACGATGCCAGATTCAGTGAGGGGAGGATGGCGAATTCGACGCTGCCGTGGCGCGTCACTTGGGCGGCCGCCGGCCGCATCCAGAGGATGACCGCAATGCCGACCGACATGATTCCCAGCAGATTGCGCGAATGTGACATGAATCACCTCCGTGCGAATACTGCGTTGGACTGCATCTCCATGCTCAAGGGGCTGAAGCCCCTTGTTTGCCGAATGGCTCGACCGAGTCGGCTGCCCACAAGCCGCCCTACAACTTGACCTGCTTTTCAAACCACTCGCCGACCACCGGGATCGTCCACTCCCGCCCCTGCACGGCGTTGTAGATCCCGGTGACGATCGAGGCGAGGCAGGCAAAGACGACCGTCACCCAGAAATACTCGGAGAGACGGGGGATCAGGAACAGACCGGCGAGCAATTCGAGAAAGGTCAAAAGCAGACCCTGCTTCCCGTGACGCACGGCGAACTTGTTGTCGCGATAGCGCACCAGCGCCAGGAAGCAACCGAAGGGAACATAGGCGAGAATCGCAGGCCCGCGCCCGATGTCGACCTCCTCCTGCTTTTCGTAGCGGGCTTCAAGCTCGGTGAATGAATCCGGTTCCGGCACGACCGCCGACGGCGCTGCATCGGGTGCTTGAGCAGCAATTGGATCGGGCTTCTGTTCGTCCATGGTCAACGCCCCCTGTGTGCGGGGAATGATATGGGGGTGGTGGATTCCGGGCAATGGCGGATTGCAAGTGAGGTTATCCCTCCCTCTGACTCCCCCCGTCCACGGGGGGAGGAATGGTGGTGATGGTGTCCCGCGTGATTTGGACTCTGACTCCCCCCGTCCACGGAGGGGGGGAATGGGGGTGATGGTGTCCCGCGTGATTTGGACTCTGACTCCCCCCGTCCACGGAGGGAGGATGAGCTCCCTCCCCGCGGGCGGGGAGGGTTGGGGTGGGGGATGGACCGAGGGCGCATAGCAAAGGGGCGGGTCCGTCACCCGCCCCTATATTCACCAAATCCTTGTGACGGATGTCCTACAGGCGCGCGCCGGGATCCAGGTAACCGTGTTCGATCAATGCCTGCCGGACCTGATTGAGGGTCTGAGATTCCCGGGGGAACTCTCTCCGCAGCGTCGTGAATGTATCAAGCGCCTTGGTGGAGTCATTGGCGGTGATGGCGGCGCGGATCGCCATGTGAAGGTACTCGGGAGCGCGGAATCCCTTGGGGTCAACCTCATAGGCCTTCTGGAACTTGGCGCTGGCCTCCTCCGGCGAGTTGGCCTGCTCATCGACCGCCCCCAGACCGGCCCAAGCCGCGGCTTTCAACATGGGATCGTCGCCGTAATCGTCCAGATAGCGCTGGAACAGCACGCGGGCGTCATCGAAGTTCCGTTGGCGAAACTGCAGTTCGGCCAACTGGAAACATGCCGGTCCCGCCACCTTGGCGCCGGAATGCTCATCGAGGACCTTCTGCAACTGGGCGATCGCCACGGCGGGGTTGCCGGAGCGCATTTCCACACCGGCTTCTCCGAAGAGAGCCATCGCCTCGCGGGTCTGGGCGCTGCGCCAAGCGACAACGCCCCAGACAATCGCGGCCATCGCGATGACCCCGGCGGCAACGATCAACGCCGTTCGGAGATTCGCCTCGACCCATTCGCGCGCGGCGAAGATCGAGGTCGTAAAACTGTCGGTCTTCAGATCATGTTTCGAGAGGCGCCGCTGCGCTCGTGCCGTCGGCATCGTTGGACCTTTCCTGTTTTGACCATCTTAATCCACAGGTTCCCGGCCAAACCATAAGAATAACGTCCCCACCCCACAATCGCAAGTCCCGGATAAGGCATCGTCTTGGTTTGTCCCTGGCTTGAATGAAAAGCCCGGATGGACTCGCGACCACCCGGGCGGAAGATCGCCGTCACGATCGATCAGAAGGTCCCGGTGAAATTGATCGACAAACGAATCCGGTCACTCTCGTACGTGCGGGTGAATTCACCCCAGTTGTACAGCTTGCGCCGGCCCCACTTGTCGCTGACCTCGACGGTCGGGTCGATGTTCGGATCGCAATCCGAGCACCCTTGGATCATGGCCAGCGAACCGGTCTCATGGTAGGTGAAACCGGTCCACTCGAGGGCCAAGTCGAGCCGGACCTGAGACCACTGGATGCCCGAGCCGATGGCCAGGGTCCAGCCGCGCACTTGTGATCCGGTCGTGGTCGGGTCGGACAGCGGCCGGTAATACGGGAACTCCGCCGTCGTCCGTTGGTCGAGACGCTGGTCAAGCAGCACATAGGCGTTGGTGTTGTCGCCGAGGAGCATCGGCTCATTGCGTAGGCCGAGGCGCAACGGCACCAGGCCATAGCGTGTCTGGTACCGATATTCCATGCCGAGGCGGATCTGATGCAGGTTGAACCACTTGACCGGCTGCGCTTCGAGCGGCGTCCCCGGCTCGGCCGGTTCCAACTGAACGCGGTATCCCGACGTGCTGTCGGCGGACTTGAAGGAATTCCGGCCGAAGGCCCGGAGTTGGTAGTCGGCGGCCAACAGCAGACGTTCGCTGACCTTGTACGACCCGCCCAGGCCGATCGTGTAGGGAATGTCGATCTCGTTGACGGTCCCCTTCAACGGGGCGAGAATGGGCGGTGAAGGATACGGAATCTGGTTGTGAGTGCCAATCCGCTGTGTCTGGAAATCGACTCTTTCCTCGAGAGTCCAGTTCGGCGAGAAGACCGCCCCCACGGACCAGCGCGGAGCGCGGTAGAGCGCACCCAGCGTGAAGAACAGTCCATTGTAATCGAGGTCGGAGCGATCCCGCCAACTCACATGCTGGAAGAAGGCGGACGTGTCGCGCGTCGAGTCCAGATCGAGATTGTGCGCGCTGATGCCGTTCCCCGTGACCAGATTCAGCGTGCCGCCGACCGTGAGCTGCTTGTACATCACGGTCCCAAACGAGGCGCCAGCCACGGCCACGTTGCCGCTCTGCCGGTAGCTGACGTCAAACGGCGAACCGAGAATGGGGTCGATGTCCGCCCGGAAATTGCCGCGCGCGTATATATCCTGGACGCGGTTGTAGAATGCGGTCAGGATGACCTCGTGGCCGACGACGGTGAACGGCGAGACGAACGAGGCCGAGGACAGATTGGAGAATCCGCGGCTCGTCGACAGATTGCGCGTTGTCTGCCCGAGCGGGGCGTTGTCCAGACCGACGCCGTCATGCGAGAGTTCGAAATCGAACGCCGTGAGCACGCCCTCGTTGTAGACCAGGCCGGCCGGGTTCCAACTCCCGGCGTGGGCATCATCCGAAATGCCCAAGTAGGCGCCGCCCATGCCGCGGGATCGGGCACCACCGCCCAGGAAGTTCCAGTTCTGATACGAGCTTGCGATCAGGCCCTGTGCCCCGGCCGGATCGGACCCACTGAGGACAGTCGCGGCGGAGAGCACACACACCGCCAGTACCAATCGCCATCTCATCGTTTCCCAATCCTCCGTCAGTTCCCGAAGCACTCCCGCCAGTGTTTTTCCTTTTGAATTGCCCTCGGCTGGGACCCTTCCGCCCCTGCGCAAGACTCAAAACTTATTCGCGCACAAGCCGATTGTCAACCCTCGATTCGGTTTTCTGTCAGCCGCGCCGACCCGGCTGTCACCGGACAATTACCGTCAGCGCGTGCCTTTATTCCCATCGGATCGCGGCGGCATCGCCAGGAACTCTCTCACCCGCTCCGATTCGCCAAGGCGGATCGGAGCGACCTCTCTCCCTCCCTTCGTTCGGGACACTGCCGGAGGGAGAGGGTAAACGAGAACATACCCCCGGGCGGAGTCGAACCGCCGACACGCGGTTTAGGAAACCGCTGCTCTGTCCGTTGCTGAGCTACGGGGGCGAGGTTGTGCTCTGGCCGGCTATTCCGAGTCGTAACTGACCACCGCGAAGACGTCGTAATCCCGCAACCGGTGACGGCCGTCCAGGAAGGATAACTCGACCACCACGCCGATGCCGGCAACGGTTCCCTGCGCCTTTTCGACGAGTCGGGTCGCCGCCGCCAGCGTCCCGCCCGTGGCCAACAGATCGTCGATCAGCAACACCCGCTGTCCTTTGAGGACGGCATCCGCATGCATGTGGAGCTGATCCTCACCGTACTCCAAGGCATACGATTCCGACAGGGAGTCCGCCGGCAGCTTCCCCGGTTTACGTAAGGGGATGAATCCGCATCCCAGCGCGAGCGCGATTGCCCCCCCGAAGATGAACCCCCGGGCCTCGATGGCGGCGACCAGATCAATGGGCCGGGAGCGATACCGGTCCAAGAGCGCCTGCTGGGCCATCTGGAAGGCATCCTTGTCCTTCAGCAGCGTCGTGATGTCTTTGAAGACGATCCCCGGTTTCGGGTAGTCGGGGATATCACGGATCGCCTTCTTGATAAGGTCGTAGTTCACGCGGGCTCCTTCGTAGATCAGAATCGTACTTGGAATCCCTCGTACCGGGGTTCATCGTCGAACCAGCGCACGCCGACATCGGCCACACGCGCCGCCGGTGGGCCGACACGGACGTAGCTGAGGAATTCCTCCAGTGTGTCGCGCGGTCCAACCGCTTCGATTTCTACGGTGCCGTCCGATCGATTCTTGACCCATCCGGTCAGATTGTTCTCGCGGGCGCGTCGGGCCACGAAATAGCGATAGCCGACACCTTGGACCATGCCATGCACCTGGGCGCTGAGCCGTCCCATCAACCCATCCTCCTGCCACTCCCCGGCAACAAGGCCAATATCATCTGCACCGCTGTCTGGGGGTCATCTGCAACCTGCACCGCGTCATCCGGACGTGACCCGCCCAGCGCGACCACCGGCTTTCCCATGTTCAGTGCCAGGGCGACCTCCGAAAGCGTTCCATATGATCCCGGAAGCGCGATAACGCCGTCGGCGGTGTGGACGATGATCGCATTGCGTCCCTGCGCCATACCGCTGGCGATGGGGATGTCGACATAGGCATTGGCTGTGTGTGCATCCGTGCCCGGTACAATGCCAACCGTCGTTCCACCCACACGTTTGGCGCCGCGACAGGCCGCCTCCATCACTCCGCCCAAGCCGCCACAAACCACGACCGCGCCCGCCTGTGCCAGCGCGGCGCCGACCGCCTCGGCCAACGCAGCGGTTGGGGAATCGGCCGTGGCACCCCCGCAGACAGCGATCATCGGTGGGCGGGGCGGCACAAGTCCAAACAAACAGGCAATCCAGTCGGGAGCAACAGGAATCGGCTTGGTGGTGCCAACATGAAAACGAACCGGTCTGTGCCGGTCCGTCTGACTTCAGATGGTCGGGGCGATCCGATTTGAACGGACGACTCCTTGGTCCCGAACCAAGTGCGCTACCAGCCTGCGCTACGCCCCGGGGCCGAAGGCCCTTTCGACTGCCGCTCGGGTGCGGGAGTCGTCGGTCCTGGCACTGCGGCCTCGGACCGAGGCTTAAGTATTACCATTCAACGGCAGGAAAACAACCGAATTCGATGTTCACCCAACTGGACTTGGTAAACAAGGGGCTTCAGCCCCTTGCCCTCATCTCATTGACAGGGACGGTTACAGGGCTGGCAGAATGGCGTCACATCCCCGCGGAAGGCGTGGTTCACCATCAGAACGACGTCAACCACACTGGCAGTGCAGTCGCAATTGACATCACCGCGGCTCGCGTGCGGACACAGCGAGTCGACTATCGGCGCGCCGCCGCGGAAGGCCTCGTTGATGACCGCCACAACGTCCTGCAGGTTGGTCACGCTGTCGCAGAGCGGGTCGCCGTGGCAGACGCAATCCCCGACCCAGAACTCAAAGGGATAGTTGACCGGGCTGACCTGGGTCGTGTCGTTGTGCCAGACGCTGACAATGGCGCGGTAGGTGCCAGGCGGCAGGCCGGAGGCGGACATTGCCACGTGGAGCGTCTCATCTTCACTCCCGGCGGGGATCGAGAATGTCGTGGTCTGCTGCCCATTGATAGTCAGCCATTGTGTCGGCGGCGTCTGTGGGTCTGTGTAGATGGCCGTTACGCTCCCCTCCAAGGTCCAGTTCCCGTGGTTGCCAAGTATCAACGCCGCGGAATCCTGCTGGTGGCACGTGCCATGATACCCGCTCGTGTCGGGCGGTATCATCTCGGTGGACAGCAAGGGTTCCAAGGGCGGGCACAAGTATGGTGCATCGGTGGTCCCGCCGGGGAGGCGGAGGTACATGACCGGGCTGCATTGCCAGGTCCCCTCACCCCACGCGATAGCGCCCGCGTCCAAGTCGCTGATGAAGAAGATGTCGATGTCGTGAACGATCTTACCAATGGTCGCCCAGTGCTCGGAACGACACACGGAATCCGGACGGGGACACTGGCATGAATACGGGAAGGTGGACCCGGGGTTGCACCCCGGGGTTTTGGTGTTGGTCACGTTTTGAGTGCGAGACCACGAATTCCCGCCGTCTCGTGACACGGCAAGATGCAACTCCCCGTTGTAGTAGACAGCCGCCGAGAAATCGGCCTGCTCGGCAGGCGTCGGTCCGCCAAACTGCGTGTAGACGACATAGAGATAGCCGGAATTCGACTCCGTACCACTTTGACAGGGTGTGGCGCCATCACCGATCCCAAGCGTCATCTTGGAGAGATGGAGGTCCTGTGCCACCCACCGGGTCGGCGATGGCCAGTCCGATTGAGCGACGGTCCGAATGGTCCGGCGCGAGTCGTTCCAATGACGGATCGCGACATCTTGCGAAGTCCCCGCGATCAGTTGCTCATCCCAGATGATGTGGAGCACGTTGGAGTTGTCATATGCCGTCGATATATGTCCCCACGCCTCCGGCCCGGTGAGGTTGGAGTAGCTCGTAATGAACTGCTTGTTGTGATCGCCCAGTGATGTTGCGCATGCCATTGAGCTTCAGCGCCAGAAATCCACCCGACTCCTTCCGTCTGTGATTCGTAGCAGGCGATGTTGCGCATGCCATTGAGCTGCGGCTCGCGGTCGGTGGTGATGACGATGGCGACCTTGTCCGAATTGGGATCGGCGGCGATCACATAACTGAGTCGGTCGTTCGAGTCTATCGCCACGGGGCCATCCCATGTGGCGCCATTGAACCGCCAGTACACAATCCGGTCGGCCGGGTCGTAGTTCGCGCTGTGGGCGAGCATGTGGCAAACGCCGAAGCCGCCCGCATTCCGCTCAACCTCGATGCGTGGCCAGAGAACCTCGCCGAACAGGGGCGTACTCACGAGTTCATCATCGATGTGAAGTCCGCTGCCCGGCATGGGGAAGTAGAGGCGCCACGACGTGTAGGGAGAACCCGGCTCGGAGCGTTGGTGGAGAGCGACATGGGCGCCATTGCTGTCATCGACTGCGAGGTTCGGATAGCCCGCTCTGTTGTTGATATCCCCCAGCTTGATCCCGAACGGTCCCTGATTCAACGCCCCTGTACTGACACTGTAGGAGTTGTAAGCGACCCAGCGATCGGCATCGAGTCCTGGAGGCCGATCCATCTGCATCCAACACAAATGCACGATGTCCGCGCCCGGAGCTCGACCAACCTGATACCCGGCCGAAAGGTAATGTTGCCAGTCCATCGCCGTTCTACCGACCTGCAACCCCGGCGAGGGCGGCGGAGCATTGGGCGAGGTCTGGAAGAGGGGATTGACCAGCGGGGAGTTGTCCCTGACAATGGAGCGTTCCGGTCCCGCTGTCGGTTCACTTCCTGTCCGAATTGCGAGGGCGACAGTCAGGACGAGCACAACAAGCCCGATCTCCCCTACCCTTCGGGAAGATCCCCACAATACCCGCACGACACACCTCTCGAGCTGAGGCCCGCGGTCGTCGACAACGGCCACCCATAAGATAGTGCGCCTCCCTCGGGAGACAAACGAAAAGGAGGACAGACGTTCCCGTCTGTCCGGACAGGCAGCCCGCCGCCGGCGGGTGTCCTCCTGATCCGATGGAGGGTGTGCTATGACCACACTGGCGCCGCGACCACAATCGAAATCGGGGCAGCGTGGGCTGCCCCGATTCATCACGGCGTGAGAGCGATGGGACTACTTCATCCCCGAGGGCGGCGGCGCGACTTCGTTCGCAGGGCCGCGGTTCTTGATCGGGGGAACCGACTGCAGATAGGCGAACATGGCCGCCAGATCGTCGTCGGTCAGTATCTTATACCAGATCCACGGCATCGGCGGAAGCAAGGCGGCGCCGGTACCGGCATGTTTGCCGTTACGCATCGCCTTGATGAAGGTATCGGCGGTCCATGAGCCGAGGCCGGTCGCCTGATCGGGGGTGATGTTGGCGGCATAAGAGACGCCCCATGGTCCGGCGAAGGCGGTCATCGTGCCGCTTCCCTGCCAGAGCCAGGGACCCGACGGCGCCGGTGCCGACGGCATCTTCAACGTCTCGGGATGGCCGGAGAGCATCAGCTTCATGTTCGGCTGCGGTCCCTGCGGCGTCATCTCCCATGGGGTGTGGCAATCGTTGCACCCCATGCCCGTGACGAGGTACTTGCCGCGCTCGACCTGAGCGGACGATGGCGCGGCCGGCGTGCCTTTGGTTTGTGCCGTGACGATCTCGGCGGCGGCCGCGACCGTGAGGATTCCGAGCGTGGCCCACATCATGACCCGGCGGGGCTTCGGGGTGTTGATCGTGTTCATCTTCCGTCTGCTCGTTGCGTGATGGTGGTGCACCCATTGTGAGCCCGGCTCCGGTTATTCGGAGCCGCTCAGCCGCATTCTACCCCAATGTTGCAACAAGGACAAGATGAAAATGACAATCATGTTGTGTTTTCTCGTGCCTCTCCGACATGCCCTGCCGATCCAAGACGGCCTCGATTCTGCCGGATGGACATTGTCAGGGAGAGCGTTGCCGAGGCGGAGGCGGGACTATCGCAGGCGCCAGGTGCGCATCCGCTCCAAGAGCGCCCGGTCGGTCATGTCGAGATTGAGCGGCGTGATCGAGACCCGGCCCCGTCCGACGGCTCCCGCGTCGGTGTCATCGGTGCGGTCCCAGGTCGGCTCGCCGCCGATCCAGAAGTACTTCTTCCCTCTCGGATCGGTCTTGGCGGAGATGATGTCGGTGTAGACGCGCTGCCCCAAGCGGGTGATCTGGTAGGAGCGATAGCCGCCGCGCGGCATGCGGGGGAAATTCACGTTCAAGAGCGTCGCCGGCGGCATGCGTCCGATCATCGCGGCGACCAGACGTCGGATGAAGCGCGCCGCCGAGGCGAAGGACGGCTCGGTCAGCCCGCTGGATACGACCGAGGCGGCGACGGCCGGGACATCCATGATCGCTCCCTCGATCGCCGCCGCGACGGTCCCCGAATAGGTCACATCCTCCCCCATGTTGCTGCCGTGGTTGAGACCGGAGACGACGATGTGCGGGCGGCGATGTTTCAGGATCTCGTGGAAGGCGAGCATGACGCAATCGGTGGGCGTGCCATCGACCGAATAGACGTTGTCATCGTGGCGCTTGATCCGGAGCGGGCGGGTCAGCGTCAGCGAGTGACTGACCGACGATTGGTCGAGGTCCGGAGCGACCACGACCACGTCCCCCAAGCGGCGCATCTCCTTGGTCAACGCCTTCAGTCCCGCGGCATGGACGCCGTCGTCATTGGAGATGAGGATGCGGAGTTTCATGGTGCTGCGGGCGGTTCGCGAACCGCCCCTTCGGGTTTGTCCTCAAATGGCGACCGGCCCATGCGGTCGCGAAAACCAGAACTGCCGGATCAAACGAATGAACCTCCAGGTGTCGCGAAACGGATTGATGAAACTGACTTCGCCTTGATAGACAGTGGAGATCGGCACCGCCCCGATGCGAAGACCAGCGCGACCGGCACGAATCAAGTACTCCGACTCGAAGTCATATCGGTGGCTGACGGGATGGATCGTCTCCAGAGCGCGTAAACCGATCAAGCGGTACCCGGACTGCGAGTCGGCAATGGGCGTTCCCGCCATGCGGGATACCCACCATGATGTCCAGCGGTTGGTCAGGCGGCGCAGCCACGGCATTTCTCCCGAATGGAAGTCGCGTGTGCCGATGAGGATGTCGTAGGTCCCCGTCGCGAACATGTCGGCAAACGCGGGCAGGTGCACAGGATCGTGCTGGCCATCGGCGTCGAGGTGGATCACAGCGTCGACACCCCGGCGGAGCGCTTCGGCAAAGGCGGTGCGCAGGGCCTCTCCCTTGCCGCGGTTCTGGTCATGACGCAACAACGATACACCGAGGGAGTCGGCGACCTGCGCCGTCAGATCCCGGGATCCGTCGTCGACGATCATAATCTCGATTCCCGGCACAGCGCGACGGATGCGGGACACCAGCTCGGGGAGTGTCGCCGCCGCGTTGTACGCCGGGATGGCGATCAGGTAGGTCAAGGCAGACCCATGGAGCAAACGTCACCTACGAGGACAAGGGGCTTCAGCCCCTTGTTGACCGAAGGATTGTGCCCATTGGTTTGAGAGATCGCCCCACTCACAGCGGGACCCTCCGCGCGATGGTGGCGCAGGCATTCCCGCCTGCGCACGATAATGGGCAGACAGGAATGTCTGCCCCACCAAAGGTATATCACACTCCCAATGGTCGGGGCGAGCCGATTTGAACGGCCGACCACTTGCACCCCAAGCAAGTGCGCTAACCAGGCTGCGCTACGCCCCGAGGCCGAAGGCCCTTTCGACCGCTGCTGGGTGGCGGCAGTCGCCAATCCCGACTCGGTTGAGCCGGATCAGCACACAAACATCGCTTCCAGACGACAGAAAAACAACCGATTTGACGGCGGGGACATGTCATCCCCGGAGCTGAGGGTATCGATCAGGTTGGGGAAGAACCACCCCACACCGTCATTCTGAACCCCGCCGCTCTTCGGCGGGGTGAAGAATCTGCTGTTTCTTCACAGGGGAGGGAAAGCAGATGCTTCGTTGCGCTCAGCATGACAGGCCTTTTCTCCCGGCTTCTGGGAGTGTTCTTCCGCACCCTGCTAGGGCAACAGCGCGACGATCGCCTCCAGCTCACGGCGGAGGTCGCCGAGGAGCCGCTTGGCGCGCATCGTATCCGGTGGAGTTTCCTCCCCCATCACCTCGGCGCGCAGGCGTTGCCGGGCGCCCTCGATCGTGTAACCTTCCTGGTAGAGGAGATGCTTGATGCGCATGACCAGATCGATGTCCTTACGCTGGTAGGTGCGGTTCCCCGCCCGGTTTTTCTTCGGACGGAGTAAGGCGAATTCCTTCTCCCAAAAGCGCAGCACATACGGCTTCAACTCGCATTCCTCCGCCACCTCGGAGATCGAATAGTATTTCCGTTCCGGGAGGCGTCTGAGCTTCAGACGCGGAATCGAGCCCAATGCGCTTTCGGTCTCAACCAATTGCTCTTCGGTCATAGGCGATGTCCGTCGCTACGCGGTTGGGGTCAAAACCAGGGGCCTGGCATAGGGTAAGATACAGGATTGCGCGCGGAAGCCAAGCCGTAAGTTTGCGCGACAGAGAAGGTCATCCGAGATCATCGCCGGATTTCCGGTTGCGCCGGGCGGGCCATCAGTTCCGCCAGCGCGGTCGCCGCCGGTTTCCCCGCGAAGAGAACGTCGGCCACGGCGCAGGTGATCGGCATGTCGACATCGTGGACGTTGGCCAAACGTACCGCCGCCTGTGTCGTGGTCACACCCTCGGCAACCATCGACATCCCGGAGAGGACGCCCGATAGCGCCCGCCCGCGGCCGACCTGTTCGCCGACATGCCGGTTGCGTGAATGGCGCGACAAACAGGTCGTGATCAGGTCGCCGACGCCGGAAAGACCGGCAAACGTCTCCGGCTCGGCACCCATTTTGACGCCGAGACGTGTGATCTCCGCCAGGCCGCGGGTGATCAGCGCCCCTTTCAGGTTGTCGGCCGACTCATACCCGAGCCCGTCGACAATCCCGGCGGCGATGGCAATGATATTCTTCAAGGCCGCGGCCAACTCCACGCCGATGACGTCGTCGCTGGTGTAGACACGCAACGTGTCCGAGCTGAAGGTTGCTTGGACCTGTCGCGCGGCCTCTGAGTCGGGACTGGCGGCCACAAGCGCCGTGGGCACGCCGCGTGCAACTTCCTCCGCATGGGATGGTCCGACCAATGCAACCACGCGTTTGCTTCCGGATGTGGAGGCGACGATTTCGGTCATGCGCAGGCCGGTATCGACCTCGATTCCCTTGGTCAGGACGACGAGCGTCACCTGAGAATGGAGGAACTCTCGGACCTTTTCTGCTGTGGTCCGAATCGCTGTCGATGGCGTGACAAAGGCAACGCAGTCGGCCGCCGAGGCCGCCCGCGCTATGTCATCCGTCACTTCAACTGACGCGGCTAAGATGATGCCCGGCAATTTGTCGGGAAGGGTCCGCGCCTCGGCCAATCGTGCCGCCGCGGCCGAGTCGAACTCCCACAATCGAACCTCATGCCCGAGCACATTGAGATGTCGGGCGACCGCCAGACCCCAACTCCCGGCGCCGAGAACGGCGATTGTCTGTCCTTTCGCAGCATCAATCACGCGGTCACGATAGGCGGGCAATCACGAGCGAATCAATCGAAAAGAGAAGCCTGCGGGGTGGGTCCCCGCAGGCTTCGAATACACACTCTGTGGTTCTCCTACGGCGCACAGGGATCGCAGAACTCGGTCGCCGGATTCGCACCGCGGAACGCGACGTTAACGACCTTAACCACGTCCTGCACGGTCGTGACGTCGTCGCAGTTCACGTCCGTGCGCTCCTTGGGACATTGCGGGTCGAACACCGGCGCGCTGCCACGGAAGGCGACGTTCACCGTCTGAACGACATCCTGGATGTTGGGAATCCCATCGCACTGCGGGTCGCCATGACAGGGGCAGGAGCAAGCCGCCGCCGGTTGCATCAGGGCGAACGGTGACAGTGAGTTCACTTCGCCGCAGATGATGTTGTTCACCATATCCAACGAAGTGGTCACATCCACCCACGCCGCCAGGCCCGTGTCCCAATGCCACAGAGTGAGATCCGACTCCGGTCCGTACAACCAGGCCGGGTCGTATTCGAGGCAGACGGTCACCGGCGGATCGTAGACGGCGGTCGTCTGAATATCAAAGTACGTCGGTTGCGCCAGAGGAATGATCGCGAATCCATCCGGCGGTGGGGGGCCGACCGTGCCGACATCAACGGTTGTGGTGCCGGACGCTGTCACTTCGCCGAACGTGACATTGATGTCGTCGGAGACGGTCGCCGTCACGTTCGTGCCAACGGGAGTCCAACCGTACGCCACGGCAAGGGTGATCGGCCAGACGATCGGCGAGGCCTGGTTGGTGGCGTTGTGGAGGATCGTGATTTCTCCGTTGTAGTTCCCCACGGGGAGAGCAGTGGCATTCATGGTGAGGTCCACGACATGGGGAGGCGACGAGACCGGGACGGTGAAGGCGCCGGACGGAACCGCACTCAACCACGCGCGCCCATCGTGACGGTCACCTCACCGTCAAGCTCGCTCAGGCCCAGATTCGCGACGGAGAAGCTCTCCCCTGTCAACACGTCGCCGGGGAGGACATGGAACGTGTTGGGCGGATCGGTGGTGGGAAAGACGGTCCCGATCTGCGGGGCGATCAAGGGGCAGACGTAGGGCGCGTCGGCTACGCCGCCCGGATGCCGCTGATACATCATGTAATTCCACTGCCAGGTCCCCTCCCCTTGTGCCACTACGCCGGCGTCCTGGTCGACAACGAACAGAATGTCGATGTCATGCACATCCTGGCCGATGCTGGCCCAATGCTCGGAGCGGCACACATCGTCAGGCCGCGGCGGGTCGTTGCCACCCGGAGGCACGGCCCCCGGGTCGCATCCCGGGGTCTGGGTGTTTGTCAGATTGGCAGGCACCGACCAGCCAAGGCCGCCCCACGGCGACACCGTCAGATAGAGCTCGCCGTTCATGTAGCCGCCGGCCGAGTAGTCCGCCAATTCCGCCGCGGTGAACCCGCCGAATTGCGTGAAGACCAGATAGAGGTAGTCCGTGTTTGGGGTTCCGGCGCAGATGGTCCCGCCATCGCCGACCCCGAGCGTCAACTTGGCAAAATTGAGGTCGAAGATTGAGTTGCCGTTCGACACCGGATTGTCCCAATAACCGAAGGCGACGGGCCTGATGCTTGCGGTCGCGGTGCTCCAGTGCCGGATTGCGACTTGGCTCTTCGTCGGGACTCGTTGCTCGGCCCAGACGATGTGCAGATTACCGGCGTTGTCATAGGCCGCGGCGATGTCCATCCCGGCCTGCGGTCCACCAGCGACATTGTAGTTCGTGATCACGTGCCGGAAGGCGGGGTCGAGTTCCGCGCCGCTGATCCAGCCGGCGCCCGCGGTCGGCGATTCGTAGTAGACCACGTTCGCCATGCCGTTCATTCCGGGTTCCAGATTCGAGACGAACACGAAGGCGACCTTATCGGAGCCTCGGTCGGAGGTCAAAAGGTATGCCGGGGACAAAGTCTGGTTCTCCATGGTAACGGGGCCCTGCCAGGCGGTTCCGTCGTACCGCCAATAGAGCATCGGTGCGGCGCACGGCACAGGGGTCGGCAAGTGATCCGACTCAGGGCCGAAGAACTCCTCAGGGGCGCAGTCGGTCGCGAGGATGTGCACAATGTCATCAGGTTGTTTCTGCTGCACAGCTATGCGGGGCCACGCGGTGGTCGATGGCCCCAATTCCGTGTCTATGTGCAGCGCGGTACCGGGAAATGGGAACCACAGGCGCCAGGACGTGTACGGCACATAGTCCTGGCGCTGATGGAGGGTTGCCTGCAACTGGTCGTCATCCCCCAAGTCACAGTCGACGAACCCCGAACGACTGACTCCTGGGTAGACGACAACCGGGACGCCACCGTATGCTTCCGTCAGAAAAGCGGTCGAAATCTGGTAGCAGTTGTAGTAGACCCCACGGTCGTCGTCGTAGAGTGAGGCCGGTACCTGACTCCATCCGGTCCAAAGGAAGTGGACGTAATCGGTACCGGGATTGTGGGCCACCTGATATCCCATGGCAAACCGGTGCTGCATGTCCCAGGCGGTGCGGGCAATGTCCAATCCCGGCGGCAACGGCGGCGGTTGGGACAATACCGGTGAGGCCGGCCAAACGATCAGTATCATCGATAGGATAGTGCTCTCGAGTACAAGCCCAATCGCGGAACGGCGAGGCATGGCCACCTCCTGGCTCTGGGGTTGTAGCGTGTTGCAGGACAATGTGGAACCAGGTCCGATCCCCGTAGCGAACGGACCCACTTCTCCCATGCAAGATGCGCGGGAATTGTCACGATGTCAAGTGTCTTTGTGGACATGGTTGTGAACGACTTGGGCACACCGGGCCAGTCCGACCGGATACGCTTGCCATGGGCGTCGTAGAGCTTTCTTTGTCACGCGATAGTCTGTATTGTACCGACATGCCGAGGAGGTCTGCCATGAAAGCTGCCGTGTTGAAGACCCACAATCAGCCGTTCGCGTTTGAGGAACTACCGATCCCCGAGCCGGGACCGGGGCAGGCGTTGATTCGCATGCATGCCTGCGGGATGTGCGGCACGGACGTGCATGTCTGGCGCGGTCTATTCCCGTCCACGCCGCCGATTGTCCTGGGACATGAACCGGTGGGAACGATTGAGAAGCTCGGTGACGGGGTGACATGGCTTGCGAAGGGCGATCGTGTCGGGGTGCCGTGGGTGCAGTCGGGATGCGGGCGCTGCCCGGCGTGCGTCGAACATCATGAGATCTATTGCACCGAGGCCCGCACTTGGATGGAGAACGGCGGCGGCTGGTCGGCGTTCATGATCGCCGAAGCCACCGGTTGCATTCTCATTCCGGAGGCGTTGTCATGGGAGAATGCCGCGCCGATGTTTTGCGCCGGGTTCACGGTGATGAGTGGGTATCGCAATGGTCAGCCGCGTACGGGAGACCGGATCGCTATCCTCGGCGTCGGCGGGCTGGGGCACCTCGCACTACAAGTCGCCAAGGCGATGGGGCACGAGACGATCGCGGTGACCGGCACGGCGTCCAAGAAGACCGAGCTTCTGGAACTGGGGGCTGATGACGTCGTCGTGGTGAAAGAGCACGCCGGCAAGGAACTCGCCGCAGCCGGCGGTGCCGATCTGGTATTGTCGTCCACCAACGCGATGAACCAGAATGCCGATGTCCTTGCCGGACTGCGCCCGGAGGGACGACTCGTGATCATGGGTGTCGGCGCCGAGCCGATTTCACTCGTGCCTTTCATGAATCTGATGGGTCAGGTCACGGTGAAGTTCTCGATGCAAAATCGCCGGCGAGACCTGATGGAGGTTCTCGACCTCGCCGCGCGCGGCAAGGTCCGTCCCAAGCTCGAGATCTACCCGCTCGAACGGGTCAACGAGACGCTGCAGCGGTTGATCGATGGGAAAGTGCGATACCGGGCGGTGTTGACGCACGCGCATTGAACGCGTCGCGATGTGGCTGCGCTGTCGAAAGATCGATGCGGATTCCCTCACCCGCCCGCCGCAGGCGGGCGACCTCTCCCCCTCGACCCGGCTCGGGGCAAGCCGGTGGGAGAGGTTATCGTCACGCCCTCACCGTTCAGGTTCGCAATGACACCGGTGGACAAGGGGCTTAAGCCCCTTGTTTGCCCTTGATGTTATTTGGGAGGGCGAAGCTCCTGCTGAGCCTCTTTCCATAGGCACGTCAAAATGGCCCGGCAGGAGCCTCGCCCTCCCGGATGAACTACCACGTTCTCGTGTTGAACGCCTGCTCGTGCGCGTCGTCGGCAGTTCGGAGCGCAGGAGCCCTGTGCTCCTGCGACTCTCGTCAGGTGCGCAGGGCACCTGACCTACAGGTTGCCATCATCAAAACAGCAGATCCCTCGTCCGCCATGGGCGGACTCGGGATGACAGTTGGAGCATAAGTGTTTTGGCGGACTTCAACTGCTCGTCAGATCCCCGCGCCGGCGCGGAATTCGTTGAGCTGTGTCTGCGCCTGGGAGACACGGCTGCCGGGCGGGACGCTGTGGGTGAGCCAGACATTGCCGCCGATCGTCGAACCGCGGCCGATGGTAACGCGGCCGAGAATGGTCGCGCCGCCGTAGATGATGACGTCGTCCTCGACGATCGGATGACGCGGAATCCCCTTGATGGGATTG
The DNA here is from genome assembly GCA_040752595.1 of Candidatus Zixiibacteriota bacterium. Classification (NCBI taxonomy): domain Bacteria; kingdom Pseudomonadati; phylum Candidatus Zixiibacteriota; species Candidatus Zixiibacteriota bacterium. The sequence goes on along the minus strand of JBFMGX010000047.1, from coordinate 84,152 downwards.
CCTTTTTCATCCAGCGGGAAACTCTTGGCGCCGAGCGTCACGCCCTGATAGACGCGCACGCGGGTGCCGATCACGCAGGTCTCCCCGATCACCACGCCGGTGCCGTGGTCGATGAAGAACTCCGGGCCGATCTGGGCGCCGGGGTGGATGTCGATCCCGGTGATGCTGTGCGCGTGCTCGGTGATCATGCGCGGCAACAGTGGGATGCCGAGGCGGTAGAGCTCGTGGGCCAGGCGGTAGTTGGCGACCGCCAGAATCCCCGGATAGCAGAAGATCGTCTCATCCGGCGACGGGGCGGCCGGATCACCTTCGTATGCGGCCTTGACATCGGTCGCCAATAGTCGACGCACCTCCGGCAGGCGTTTCAGGAATTCCCGTGTGACTTCCGATGCCCGCTCCGCGCGGGCCTCGTCGTCGAGTGGTTTCGCGTCGCTGGTGAACAACAGGCAGCGCTCGACCTGTTCCCGCAGCACACGAAGAACGCGGTCGAGAGTGGCGCCGACATGGAAGCGCAGACTCTCGGGACTCAGCTCGGATGTACCGAAATACCCGGGGAACAAGACGGCGCGCAATCCCTCCACCATCTCAACAATGGCGTCGCGCGACGGCAGCTTGTGATCGCCGCCGTTGGCCGAGCGCGTGTGCGTCAGATGGTCACTGGTTGAGCATAAACGGGCGACAACGGCGTCCAATGTGGTCGCATCGACAGGATCGGATGGGTTCGGTGAAGCGGCGGACATGATCAATCTTAGCCTTCCTCGAATAGCCAGGTGCTCAGATACCGTTCGCCGGTGTCGGGAAGCACGACGACCAGCATCTTTCCCGCGTTCTCCGGACGGGCGGCCACTTGCGTGGCGGCATACAATGCCGCGCCGGATGAGATCCCGGCGAGTATTCCCTCTTCCCGTGCCAGGCGACGCGCCATCTGCCCGGCTTGGTCGGACGTGACCTGAATGATCTCGTCGATGAGATCGGTGCGCAGCACGCCGGGGACGAATCCGGCGCCGATTCCCTGAATCTTGTGCGGCCCCGGTTTGCCCCCGGAGAGAACCGGCGAGTCGGTCGGCTCGACGGCAATCGCGCGGAATGACGGCTTCCGCGGTTTGATGATCTCCGAAACACCGGTGATCGTGCCGCCGGTGCCGACACCGGAGATCAGGATGTCCACTTTGCCGTCGGTGTCGCGCCAAATTTCCTCGGCGGTGGTCTTGCGGTGGATTTCCGGGTTGGCCGGATTCTCAAACTGCTGGAGCATGAGATAATTGGAATTCGCCTGCGCCAGTTCCTCGGCCCGGCGGATGGCGCCGCGCATGCCTTCGGCGCCCGGCGTCAGCACCAGCTCGGCGCCGAATGCCGCCAGCGATTTGCGCCGTTCGATGCTCATCGTGTCGGGCATGGTCAGAATCAGCTTCAGTCCCCGCGCCGCGGCGACAAAGGCCAATGCGATTCCGGTGTTGCCGCTGGTCGGTTCGATCAGGACCGTGTCCTTCTTGATCATTCCCGCCGCCAGTGCGGCATCGATCATGCTCAGGCCGATGCGGTCTTTGACGCTGGCGCACGGATTGTAGAACTCCAACTTGGCGATCACATCCGCTTTGAGGCCTTTCCCGATCTTGCCGAGGCGGACCAACGGGGTCTTGCCGATCAACTGCGTGATGTCCTGGGCGATTGCGGCCATGGTCGTTCTCCGTTTCTCTCCATCATGTGATTCGGCATCCGTTCTGCATTCATGACAATGAATACGTGGCCGCAAGGCAGACTAATTGCGTCCACTTTTGGGCCGGAGATGTCGTCTCGGGCGATGGATGTGCAACGGCGGGCACGTCAGGCCGTGCCACTACGTGTGCGGGTCCTATGGCCCGCAGGGCGATGTGTAGGTCGTGGCCGGGTTGGCGCCGCGGAAGGCGACGTTGATCACCTTGGTCACATCGACCAGATCAGTCTGGCCGCTGTTGTCGACATCGGTGCGCTGGCGCGGGCAGCCGTCATCGATCGGCGGCGGTGTGCCGCGGAAGGCGACGTCGATTGTGCCCACGACGGCGAGTACATCGGAGTGGATGCCATCGCAATCGGGATCGGCCTGACAGGGACACGTGCAGGGATCGCAGGCGTCGCCCAGACTGTCATGGTCGCGGTCGATCTGGGAGGGATTGGCGACGGCCACGCAATTGTCGCACAGATCACCGACGCCGTCGCCGTCGGCGTCCGCCTGATTGGCGTTGGCAAGCGTGGGACAATTATCGCAGGCGTCGCCTTTGCCGTCGCCGTCGGTGTCGGTTTGTGACGGATTGGCGACGGTCGGACAGTTGTCGCAGAGATTCCCTCTGCCGTCACCATCGGCGTCGGCCTGATCGGGATTGACGATTGTCGGACAGTTGTCGCAGGTGTCACCGACGCCGTCGGGTGACGGCTCGCCGGACCCGTCCAGTTCGGAGTCCTGCTGCCAGGGATTGGCGACATACCGGCAGTTGTCGCAGGCATCCCCTTTACCGTCGCCGTCGGTGTCGGTCTGATCGGGATTGGCGACCGAGGGGCAGTTGTCGCAGGCGTCGGCGAAGTTATCGGCGTCGTAATCCAACTGGGTGGGATTCGGCGCATACGGGCAGTTGTCGCAGACATTCCCCACGCCATCGCCGTCGGTATCGGCCTGATCGTCATTCGATGTGTTCACGCAGTTGTCGCAGACGTTGCCGAGCGTGTCGAGGTCGGAATTGGCCTGGTAGTTGTTGGCCGTGAAGTCGCAATTGTCGCAGGCGTCACCGAGCGTGTCGCTGTCCGAGTTGGTTTGCGAGGGATTGATCACATACCGGCAGTTGTCACAGGCATCGCCGAAGGGGTCGCCATCGGCGTTGCCCTGCGCGGCGTTCGCCGTCCGCAGGCAGTTGTCGTCGGCATTGGGGATGCCGTCGTTGTCGACATCGCCGCTGACCGTGTAGACCGTCGCCAGCGACGCCTTGACCATGCGCGTGGCATAGTCGAAGTTGACATACGTCGTGCTGTCACGGTACGAATGGTAGACGCTGGAGAAGTTGTACTCGTGCAGGAAGACGGCATTATATCCCATTTGATAGAAGGGATAGTGGTCGGAACCGCCGGAGATGCCGGACAGGTACCCCGTGATGCCGGCCAGCGGCGCGGCCAGGTTGATCCACAACTGCGCATAGGCGCTGGTGGGGCCGTGATAGAGCCGGGCTTGCGTGTCGTTGTAGATGTGGCCGATCATGTCCATGTTGAACATCAACACGATCTGATCGCCGTTGGCGACCGCGGTGTTGGCATAGTGGTACGATCCCAAAAGCCCGTACTCTTCCGCGTCAAACGTGATGAAAAGGAACGTGACTTCCGTGGGGATGTCGCGGAGAACACGGGCGATCTCGAGCACCGCGGCGGTACCCGTGCCGTTGTCATCGGCTGCGGGGGAGTTGTTGACGCCGTCAAAGTGAGCACCGACGATGATCTGCAGCTCCGGATAGAGCGTGCCCGGCTTGGCGGCGACGACGTTGTAGTTCTCCTTATAGCCGCCGGAGACGTTGGCCCAGAACGGGTCATTGTAGACCGAATCGTACCCAAACGACTGGAATTTGGCGTGGATCCAATCACGCGCGGCGCGCACCGAGTCGGTACCGGCGACACGGCGGTAGAACGCCTGCAGGCGATTGAGATAGGACGTGATCGAATCCTGTTCAATGAGTCCGACCAGCGAATCGATGTCGAACATGGGCGCCCAGAGCGCCTTCTCCCCTGTCACCGACTGCGTGTAGGTGATCTTCACGTTTTCGTTGCGGATCGGCAGCAACTCCGTCGTGGCGTCGGTCGGTTCCAGATCGAGCGGAGTGACACGCAGGACGCGAATCTGGTCCTTTTCATAGAGGAGCGGGTAGCGCTGGACATTGAGACGGTCCATGCGGCGGTCGATGGCCAACTCGTTCTTTGCGACTCCCTTGGCCAGTAATTCGACATCGAGGCTGGAGAGCGTCCATTGCCCGGCGATGGCCGAGTCGGCGAGCACGAGGTAGTCGTTGCCCAACGCCACCAATGCCTCGGCACCTGAAGCGCGCAAGAGTTCGGCATCCTGCGGCGAATGCAGAGTGACGCGGTAGAGGTCACCGGCGACGGCGGGTGCCGCCAGCGCGATGATCAGGATGGTGCAGTACAGCAGTCGTTTCATGGCGGGTACTCCTCGAGGTTACATCCCCGCGGGTAAGATAACTCATTCCGCCCGCAATCCAAGTGAAACGGGGCGCGAGGGTGGCGAATGCCACTTGGGGCCACGCTCTCAGGGTTGTTTGAACAAGGTGGTGACTCAGCGGTCGACCGGCGGTCTTCCCCCATCCGCTTGGACCGAAGGTCCAAGCGGGTGGGGGTCTGGGGCGTCTACGGCCCGCAGGGATTGCAGAACTCCGTTGCCGCATTCCCGCCGCGGAAGGCGACGTTGACGAGGTGAACCACGTCATAGACCTTGGTCACGCCGTCGCAGTCGACGTCCGTGGTCATCCGGGGGCAGAGCGCGTTGGAGTCGGGGATCTCCGGTTCGCTGCGAAAGGCGACATCGACAGCCAGCACAACGTCGAACACATTCGTCACGCCGTCGCACTTCGGATCGGCATGGCAATCGCAGTCGCAGGGGGTGGCGATGCCGTACCAGAATCCAATCCCCAACGTGTGTGTCGGCGAGGCCACGAGTCCGGCCGCATGTTGGGCCGCAGAGGCGCCAAAACGCAGGTTTCCGGCGGCGGCGCCTACGACTCCGCCGCTGTTGATGGAGACCCAATCGAGCTGATATGGAACAGGCGGCGACGCGGTTGTCCGATCATCGCGAACACGAGCGCTGTCATTTGCTGACGGGGGCTCTCCTGTTGCGCGGGGCTGGTCTTCGCCCGCTGCCGCGACAACCGCAGCGATAAGCAGGGCCAGGTATGGTCCGGACCGGCGCATCATCTCTCAGCGCTCCCCGTCCGGCGACTGCTGGTGTGACTGCGTCTCTTCCAGCTCGCGTGCGAGGCGCTCGGCCTCGATCCGAGCGCGCAAGGTCCTGATCTCCAATTCACGCAAATCGACTTCCGTGGAGCCCCCGGTGGCCGGATTGCCAACTTGGGCGGCCATCGGCACGACCACCGAGCCGTAGGATGTCGGGTGAAAAGTCGCTGTGATCCCACGGTAGAAACAGCGTGACACGGCCCCGACGGCGTTGTCCGGGTGCGCCTTTCCCTCCAATCGGTACTCGTATGTCCCCGCCGCGGCCGCATAGTAGATGCGATCCACGTAGAACGGGAAGGCATAGTCTCCGGCGGTCACCGAGGCGTACTGGGGAAGACCGACAGTGATTTGATTGTCCATGTCCGATCCTCCGCCTTCGGTTTCGTCGATCTGCACATGTATCCGGTTACAGCCTGTCGTGTTGTACGGCGAGAAGAGCCCCCGTGCCTGCACGACGATGTAACCCGCGGAGGGAACGGTGATCGAGACGGTCACCACATCCGAGAAATCGGCCGCGCCCTGCGTAAACGTCTTCGCCGCGGACTGAGCGGTCGCCGCGATGCCGGTTTCATTGGCCGTCTCATCGGCGGCAATGGCGTCGTCGGGCAGCACGACAGAAGCATCGCCGGAACTGGCCATGTTGAATACCGCGGAACGGCTCGGGCCGGTGATGGACACCTTGGGACTGAGAGTCCCAAGGTAGTTGCGGTCAACGCTGAACCCAGCGGTTGTGGTGGAACGTCTGACCGCCAGGTATCCTCCCTCACCCGACACATCGGGCTCCAGCGCGATCGTCGTGTTGCCCGCGTCATCCCGGGTGTAGAGGGCGCCCCACTGCCCCGGCCAGCCAACGGCGACCAGCGGCACAATCAGGGCCCCGGACATTGAATCGCCTGTCACATTGACATAGCGGTTGTCGTCACCCGGCGCCGAGTAGGCGAACGGCCCACTATTGAGCTTGAGTCGCGGGAACGTCTGCGGGGGATTGACACCGTCGTCGACCACGATCTCCAGCCAGCGGGCGGTGTCGCTGAATATGTCCGCGGTCAACGGCTCCTCCGCGCCGACGTGGGCGTTCCAGAGGCCACCGTCTTCGATTGTGACTTGTTGGATCTCCGGACCGGCCATGGGCCAGATCGCCTTGCCGCCAACATCGCGACTCCAGATGCGGAATGAAATACCATAGAGCCCCGCCGGGACTGGGACCCCGGCGCTGTCGGTCAAACGCCCCTGGATGTTCATGCTGGTCGGCACATCGGCCCGACCAACACCGGCCAACAGACACACCAATGCTCCGACGAAGAGAACGTTGCGCATGTGTCACCTCCAAGAAGAGCTGCGACCCGCGGCCGGAACATGCGGCGCGGAGGACCTGGGACCCGGAGCCGGGCACTCCCACAATGGAAGATAACCAGTATTGGCGTCTTGTCAATATCACGGCGGCGTCGGAGACTGCCCGCCGGGTGCACGGCGCGATATTTCGTAGGGGCGACCCGGTGGGTCGCCCTCCCCGTGCGCGGGACGAAGGGCGAGGCCACGCCTCGCCCCTACGGTCCGCAGGGATCGCAAAACTCCGTCGCTTTGTCTGCGCCGCGGAAAGCGACGTTAACCGTCTTCACGACGTCGACAACGGTGCTGACGCCGTCGCAATTGACGTCGGTGGCGTGGTTCGGGCAGTGGGGGTCGGATGCCGGTGGTGCGCCGCGGAACGCCACGTCGATTGTACTGACAACGTCCTGGAGATTGGTGGTCGCATCGCAGACCGGATCGCCGTGGCAGGCGCAGATGCACTCGCAGACATCACCGACGCCATTGCTGTCGAGGTCGGTCTGGTCGGGATTGTAGACCAACGGGCAATTGTCGCAGGCGTTGCCGAGACCGTCGCCGTCGCTGTCGAGCTGGTCGGGGTTGATCGTGGTCGGGCAGTTGTCACAGCCCGCGAAGGTTACATCGCCATCAGCATCGCCCAGAAGATAAGTGCGCACCTGCCCCGCATCGGTCCCGCCGGCGCCGTTCCAGCAGGCGCCGATGACCAGATCGCGGAAGCCGTCGGCATTCAGGTCGGCGGCGGCAATGGCATCGCCGAACCACTCGCTGGGATCCTGATGGGAGCCGGAATAGGCGTACATGAGCGTGCCATACCCACCGGAGTACAGGTAGACGCGGTCGCGCCCCGGCGCGCCGACGCTGTAGTCGTCGTGGCCGTCGCCGTCGATGTCCCCCAGCCCACAGACCGAGTTGCCGTACACTTCTTCGGCCGCTGTGCCGCCGTCGTGCGTGTAGAGGAGCGCGCCATTTATGCCGGAATAGACATAGACTCGACCCGCATCGGTGCCGCCGAGATCGTTGTTGATTGCCGAGACGATCAGATCGGCGCGGCCATCGCCATTCACGTCGCCGGCAGCCGCCACGGCGGTTCCGAACTCATCCCCCTCCGCATCGCCTGTGAATGTGCGCAGCAGCGCGCCGGTGGCGCCGGAGTAGACGTAGGCGCGGCCGCACTGCGGGCCCATGGCGTCGTTGTACTTGGCGCCGACGATGGCATCATCGATGCCGTCGCCGTCGACGTCACCGGCGTTGGCAACCGCCAGTCCGAACTGGTCGCCGGAGGCCTGCCCGGTGAAGGTGCGCAGACGTGAACCGGTGTGTCCGGAGTAGATGAAGGCGCGGCCGGGACCGGGGGTGCCGACCGTATAGCTGGGTGCCCCGATGAGGAAATCAGGGACGGTGTCACCGTCAACGTCGCGCAACCCGGCGATTGACGCGCCGAAGTAATCCGCCTCAGCATCACCGGTCAGGATGATATCGGCGCTGCCGGCGGGGACGGTTACCGGGAAGGGCCCGGAACGCCCGTAGAACACGTACACGCGTCCGGCATTGAATGTCGCCGCGTCGTTGGCCATCGCGCCGACAATGATGTCGTCATATCCATCGCGATTAACGTCTCCGGCAGCGGCGACCGCCGATCCGAACCAGTCGCGCGGCGCCTGGCCGGTCAGATAGTACATGAGCGTCCCATCACGACCGGAATGGACATACGCCCGACCCGGTTCTCCGGGACCGGGACGCTGGCCGTTGATTCCAAAGACGATGTCCTCAAAGCCGTCGCCGTTGACATCCCCGGCGCCACTCACACTCCAACCGAGTCCCAGTCCCTCCTGCGATCCGGTGAAGGTGTGCTTAGGTACATCGACGGCGCAGGGATCGCACGCGTCGCCGATGCCGTCGCCATCGGTGTCGTGCTGATCCAGATTGGACCGTGTCGGGCAGTTATCGCACACGTCGCCCAAGCCGTCGCCGTCATACTCCCCCTGCCCCGGATTGTAGACAAACGGGCAGTTGTCCTGGTCGGTGGGGATGCCGTCGTCGTCAAAGTCCGGATCCATCGCCGTGACGTAGGCGGCGGCGAGCGTCGCCTTGACCATGCGCGTGGTATAGTCGAAGTTGATATGCGTCGTGCTGTCGTTCGGCTGGTGGTAGACCGTGGAGAAATAGTACTCCTGGACAAAGACGCCGTCGTATCCCTTCTCGATGAACGGTTCATGGTCCGAGGCGGTGGCTCCGGCGAGGACGCCGGTGATACCGACCAGGGTATCGGCCAGATCGATCCAGGTCTGGGCGCCCTTGGTGGTCGCCCCATAGTACAGATTCGCCATGTCGTAATTGGACAGCTCGCCGATCATGTCGGGATTGTACATGACGAGAATCTTGGCCCCGGCGTCATAGAGACTGTCGACAAAATGGTATGAACCGACCATCCACGCTTCTTCGGCGTCGAATGTGACAAATGTGAAGGAGACATTCGTGGGCACGTCGCGGAGGACGCGGGCGAGCTCCAGCACGCAGGCCGTGCCGGTGCCGTTGTCGTCGACGCCCGGCGAACCGGGGACGGCGTCGTAGTGGGCGCCGACGACAACGTGTACGTCGGGATAGAGCGTCCCCTCCTTGACGGCCACGACGTTGTAGACCGGATAATAGCCGCCGTAGTAGGCGCCGATGAAGCTGTCGACGTAGGCCGAGGCATACCCGTAGTCGTGGAACTTGCCCATCACCCAGTCGCGGGCAGCGCGCAGATTGGCCGTGCCGGCCACGCGCCCATTGAAGGCCTGGAGACGATAGAGGTACGAAGTCACGGAATCCTGGCTGACACGGTCGATCAGTGTACGCAGGTCGAGCGCCATCGGCGCGACGGCATGGGCACCGGCGCGGGGTGGCGTATAGCGAATCTCCAGGTGCCGACCGGCCACCGGCATGACGTCGGATTCGGCGAGGGCCGCCTTTGGAGTTGCCGGATCGATGCGCAGCAGACGGGCCGCGCCGACTTGATAGATCACCGGGAATGGACCCACGTACTGCGCGTCAGGACGGTGATCGATGGCGAGTTGGTCGTGATTGAGCTTGCGGGCAACCAGAGCGTGGTCGAGGCGATAGAGAGTCAGGTTCTCGGCCGCGTCGGGATCAACCAAGACAAGGTAATCGTTTCCCAGGTGCATCACCGGCTCGACATCGCAGGCCTTCAGCATCCGGGCATCGCGATGGCCGTGCAGGGACACGCGGTAGAGATCAGCGGCGTGCAGGCGAGCTGTCCCCAGTCCCAGAAGGAAGAACGCTGTCGATAGGATGAGGCGCGACGCCGCGGGTCGATGGGAGTTTTCGACCCTGGCGCTGCGGCCGATACGGCGGAATTTTGCTTTCACAGTCCAGGACCTCCCGGAGGAGTAAGCGACCTCTACCGTGTAAAGATACCCATTTCACGAGGCCCGACAAGGGGGAATGTGGGAATGTACTCTGATGCTTCTGGAGGGGCGTATGGTTCACCGCGAGCGGTTCACCACGAGTGGCAATTCGCCCAGACTCATCACCTCGGCCATTACAGCGAAGCGACGGCGCCTCGTCCGGCGACGTGCCCGCTCGACCAGGCCCACTGGAAGTTGAATCCACCAATGCGGCCGTCGACGTCGAGGATTTCGCCGCAGAGGTACAGACCGGGCACAAGGCGCGACTCCATCGTGCGGGCATCGATCTCGCGCAGATCGATGCCCCCTGCCGTGGCCTCGGCATGCGTGTAACCGCGTGTTCCGACCACCGGGAGTTCAAGCATCGTAAGGGTTTCTGCCAGGCGGCGTCGGGCCTTGCGATCGAGTTGAGAGAGGGGAGTTTCCCGTCCGACTTCGGCGGCGAAGGCTTCGGCGAGACGCACGGGGAGGATGTCTCGGAGCGTTGTGGAGATCTGTCGTCGTGGATGGTCGGTCCCCTGCTCGCGGAGCCAGGCGTCGGCCGCGTCGGTGGTAGCCAGCGGCAAGACGCCAAGGTATAGGCGCAGGCGGCCAGCAGGATCATCGTGAGCGGCACGTAGCCAGTGTCGGGAGAGATCGAGCGTGGCCGGTCCGCTGATCCCAAAGTGCGTGAGTAAGACCGGTCCCTCGACTTGGGCCAACTTCCGCCGCGGCCATGCCTGTGTCTCCTGGTAGAGGCGCAAACGAGCGTCGAATGAGACGCCGCTGAACTGGGAGAGACGTCCGCCGAGATCGGTGCTCTTCTTGAGAATCAGAGGCGTGAGTGCCGGCGTGGTGGGAATGATCGTGTGGCCGAGGCGACGCATCCAAGCGAGACCGGCGCCGTCGCTTCCCGATTTCGGGAACGCCAGGCCTCCGGTGGCGACGATCAGACGGCGTGCGCACATAGCGCCGTGCACAGGCGATGGCGCTGTGGGGGACCGCACCATGCGTAGTTCGAAGCCATCGGGAGAGAGACGAATGTCAGTGACGGGTGTGCCGGGGACCAAGGGGATGCCGATCTGATGGACGCGATGCAAGAGGGCATCGAGGACATCGCGTGCCCGATTCGACGATGGGAAGTACTTCCCGGATGATTCGAGTTTCAGTGGGACGCCCAGCGAGGTAAACCAGGCGATCGTCTGCTTGTCATCGAATGCGCCCAGGACCTTGCGGATGGTCGGCCGTGGGCCGCCGTAGAAATCGTCGGGGGTGACATGCTGGTTGGTGACATTGCAGCGGCCGCCGCCGCTGACGAGGATTTTGGCGCCGGGGCGTTGCGCGCTTTCCAGGAGGACTATAGAAACATCCCTGCCAGCCGCCTCACCGGCCGAAATCGCCGCGGCCAGACCGGCGGCCCCAGCGCCGATGATCGCGATGTCGGCCGTGCGAGGCAGATTCACGCGGTTGCGTCCGTCGGATTCATGGCATAGCGGCAATGCAGAATGCCCCGGAAGGGCGACGCTCCCGCGGAGCCGCTCCTCGCGTGCAGAACATGATGGCTCGGCAGGAGCCTCGCCCTCCCATTCATGGAGATCCCGGCGAGCTTGGTCGTATCGTCAGGGACCGTCCTGGCGGCGGCCGAATCGTGCCTCATCACCGTGTCTCAGGCGACGGAGATTGGATCTGTGCGTGAAGAACACCAGCGCGGCGACCAGCAACGCAGCCACGACCAGCGCATTGGGGATCGGTACATGCAACACGAAGCGCCGGATCAGGACGGCGCCGACAAATGCCGTCACAGCTACCAGCGACCCGACCGAGACGATGCGCGTGAGCGCGAAGACGATCACCCACACACCAGTGGCGATGGCGGCTTCCAACGGCAGAAGCGCGGCGAACACACCGAGTGCGGTGAGGACACCCTTGCCGCCGCGGAAGGCGGCGAAGATCGGATACAAATGACCGACGATCGCCGCGATCCCCAGTATCAGTCGTGTTTCGGCTGTGCCAAGTCCACTGCCTGCGGCGGCCATGGGTCCGAGCCAAAAGACCGGGGCAAAACCCTTGAACACGTCGATCACCCCGACGAGAATGCCCCAGGGAACGCCCAGGACGCGCGCGGCATTGGTCGCCCCCGCATTGCCGGAGCCATGTTGACGGATATCGATGCCGCGCACCATGCGGCCGATCCACACGGCGGCCGGAATCGATCCCGCCAAATATGAGAGCAGAATCGCCAGCGCCAGAACCATCACGATGCCGCCTCATCCCCGAGCCGCTGGTACAGAAACCACTCCCCCGGGCCCCGGGAACGATCGAGATAGATCTCGAAGATATCGCCCGCATCGGTGCGGACGCGAAAGTAGTTCCGGTGGCGGCGGGTACGCCAGTCGCGCTGCTTGGCGCCGGAGGGGAATCCCCAATCATGCCAGGTCGTGACGATCTCGGTGATGTGGTAGCGGGCGCCCCGCCAGCTCATCGACACCGGCTCGATAGCTCTCCCACCGGTCTCGACCTCAATCTTCTCGCCGATGAATTGCGCGGCCATGGCAGTACAGATAGGGACTTATGTGAGGGTAAACAAGGGGCTTAAGCCCCTTGTCCTCGATCCGTGACGTGTGTGTGTGCCTGCGATCTCTGATCGCGGCAGTGTTTTCCTCCGAGTGCAGCACGGCACGCCGTGCCCCTACAAGAACATCATGTCACTCATTTCTCCTCGATCCCCGAGTGGGTAAACAAGGGGCTTCCGCCCCTTGTCCTCAATCCATGACGGGTGTGTGTGCCCGCGATCTGTGTTCGCGGCGTCTGTCCGCCCTGCCGCATGGGACCGCGATCGGAGATCGCGGCCACGCATGTGCCATCCACGTCTGATCATCTTCCCCTCTTGCGCCAGCGTAGGCGGATCGGCACGCCGGCAAAGCCGTATCGCTCGCGCAGACGGTTGATCACATAGCGCTCGTACGGTGCTCCGATCAACTCCGGGTGGTTCCCGAAGATAACGAACGTCGGCGGCGGCTCGGGGGCTTGGGTGACGTAGTGAATCTTGATGAACCGACCCTTGACGGCCGGCGGCGGTTTGGCTGTGATGTCGGCAAGGACGGTCTGATTCAGTTCCGGTGTGGGAATGTGTCGTAAACGTTCGGCGGCGATGGTGGCGGCAAACTCCAGGGTTCGGGCGGCGCGCTGTCCGGTCAGCGCGGAGAGAAAGAGCACCGGAACCCAGCCGAATGTCTGCGCCCGGGCCTGCAAGTCCTTCGCGTAGGCTCCGGCGGTGTCCGTGTCCTTTTCGATCAGGTCCCATTTGTTCACGCCGAAGAAGACGCCGCAGCCGGAGTCGGCGGCCATCGTCGCGATCCTCAGGTCCTGCACCGAGAGCTCCTGCGAAGCATCGAGGAGAACACAGACGACGTCGGCGCGCTGGATGGCGCGGATGCTGCGTAGCGCCGTGTAGAATTCGATTTGATCGGTCACGCGCGCCGCCTTGCGCAAGCCGCCGGTGTCGATCAACACGAATTGCCGACCGTCGGACTCCAGCGCCGTGTCGACCGCATCGCGCGTGGTGCCGGGGACCGGAGAGACGATCATGCGTGAGGCACCGAGCAGGCGGTTGACCAGCGATGATTTCCCGACATTGGGACGGCCCACAATCGCCAGGTGGATCGGTGCATCGGGTGCCTCCATCGGCTCCGGCATGGGTGGAAGTGCCGTTATGACCAAGTCGAGCAGATCGCCGATGGCACGGCCATTCATCGCCGAGATTCCGATCGGTTCGATCGGTCCCAAGCGGGCGAATTCATAGACGTCGGCGTCGCGGCGCTCGTCATCGATCTTGTTGATTGCCATGACCGACGGCTTGCCCGAGCGCAGGACCAAGCGGGCAATGGCGGCATCGTCGGGATGAACGGTCACGGTACCATCGAGGATGAGCAGGACCAGATCGGCTTCCTCGATGGCGAGACGGGCCTGATCCGCGATGGCGCGCGTCATTTCTTCATCGGATTGCAGGATCAGTCCGCCGGTGTCGACGAGCGCGAAGCTCCGCCCGGCCCACTCGGCCACGGCATAGTGACGGTCGCGGGTCACCCCCGGAGTGGGATCGACCACCGCCTGCCTGCGGCGCAGGATGCGGTTGAACAAGGTCGACTTGCCCACATTGGGGCGGCCGATGATGCAGACAATAGGCAGAGACATGATCGACCCAGCGATTCGGGTCCGGAGGGTGCCACGATCGGCACATTCGGCCCGGTGCGAATATACGAAGAGTCCAAGTGTTGAGCGAGGCGGGAGGGGCGATGCCTTTCGGCATCGGCCCGGAGCGGGGTCGATAGGCGGGAGTTGGGGGATGGTGAGCGGAACGAAGACGACAAAGTCAGTCCCACCCTTCGGGTGGGGCACAATAGACAGCGGCCCCGCCTGCGTGAGCGGGGCCGCCCTCGTGGTTGCGCCCTCAGCGATCCGGAGTGCCGATCCGGCCAGGTCCGAGCCGGACGGGATGGATCACGTGGCCCGATCTACGTTACGAGTAGGGCGTGACAGAACCTGTCAGGGGTTCTCGCCGGATTGATGGATTTCCGTTTCTCGGGACCTGTGGCGTCGGGAACAGATGAAGAACGCCCTCACCCGATCCGCCTGCGGCGCCGTGCCTGCCGGCAGGCAGGGATCGACCTCTCTCCCTCACTCCGTTCGGGATAAACCCGTGGGAGAGGTTAGTGATTACCAGGTCAGCAGCCACGAGGCGGAATCCGGAACGCTGATCCGGCGGCGTAGAACCGCGCCGGATTCGAGCCGGATTTCGAACTCGTAGCGGGTCGAATTGGGCGTCAGCACCGACGATGGGTACAGGTCCATGAACCAGTGCCCGGCAGAATCCGTGGTCGTCTGACGCTCATAGGGGGAGATGACAACATTCTGGTATCGCAGCGGCGACTCGGGAATGCGCGCTCGGACCATGACCCCCGACAGTTCGTTGCCGGAGAGGTTCGACACCCAGCCATAGACACGGCACAGTTCGGCAGTCGCCGGCGTGCCGGGATCGAAGGGTGTGGCCCACAGCGTATCATGCCCCCCTGAGGTCCCCACTGCGACGATGGTCGGCTGGGGCGCGAAGATGTATCCGCTGAGGTAGCCGTAGGCATGGTACGTCGTCGCCTCCAGCGCGAAGATGGCCCTTCCGGAGGCGTCGGTCGTGCCGAACGCGGCGGTCGCGGTCTCGCCGGCATTGTAGACGCGTACGAAGGCACTCGCGACGGCCACAGTGTCGGTCCCGATGACGGCGGCGACGGACAGGGTGCAGGGGATCGCCCCGGTCCCGCCACCACCGACGGCGGCCCAATTGTCGCTGTGTGGGGCATGGGCGTTGATCGAATCCGACGCCGCCAGAACGGAGCGAAATCCCGCCGGGACTTTCGTGGACGAAGAGAGAACGACGGCAGCCGAATCATTCTCCACAACCTCGATCTTCACAGCCGGTTCGTTGTCGCCGAATTCCGCGCCGCTGACGACATACAAGGCGGACCCGTTGGAAGACTCGACTCGCAATCCCGCGCCAGTACCGCCCGCCGCAGCATAGATTCCCTGTCCGCTGGTTTGGGACAGTGCCTTGATACCACTCCCCGCACCATATCCATACGCGACAATGCCGCTACCGTTACTGCCGCCATCGATGTCGATGCCGTGAGCGCTGCCCAACCCAGAAATCCAGAATCCGTTTTGGTTCCCAGTCCCGCCCGCCTTGACACGGATGACCTCCGTGTGAGGTGCGACCAGCGTTCCCGTCGTGTAGAATCCGGCGGCGCTTGTCACTTGTGACGAGCACGAGACGGCTGGCCCGGCGCTGCTGGTGTTGTTGACTCGCAGACGGCGCAGCGAGAGGTCGACTCCCCCTGTCCCGTCGAGCATGGCTTCGAGATTGTCGGCGGCAGCGGCATCACCGCTCACCATCGAGTTCCTGTTGATGGAATCGAGAATTCCAGCGAGATTGCCTTGGGTTACAACTTGGAACTCCCCGTTGTAGGTTGACAGCAGGGCCAGCGACGAATCGCCGGCGACCAGCGTCCATTTGTATGTGCCGTTGACACCGGCTCCGTCAATGTCGGCGATGGCCCGCTTGTAGGACATGAAGGACAGGTTCTTGGCGCGGAAATTCAGCGGCCGGTAGGTGATCTTGGCGTCGCTGAGAAGGCGCGCCGAATCGGTGTACACCAGCGTCCCGCCCGGGTCGTAGACGAAGAACCAGAGCGAATCCCCGGAGGAGCGCGGCACGGGATTGCCGAGCGAGTCCAGCAATTGGAAACTGACGGCCAGCGAATCCTCATAGGCCGTGCCGTCATTGTGGACGATTCCCGCGACGGCCGGCCCCGCGACGCTGAATGCCGCTGCGATCAGGAGAACGCCGTTAATCTTCATCATGTGAATACCCTGCTTGTGCGAGGGACAACTCAGGTTTCGGAGACTGACCCGGAGCTTCTGTCAGTCGCCGGCGCCGCGACGGTGCGCCGGTGGTTCCACCGGGGGTGTACGTGCAGTAGATCGACATCAGGAAGCCGTTGAGTGTCGATTCGGTCAACGTGGATGGCCAAACGCCGTAGGTGGCGCTCTGATAATCGGTGAAGTTGCCGGATTGGCCGGAATTGACCCGTACTCCGGCATTGTCGGTGGTACCGTAGCTGATCCAGACGCACAGATCATAGGTCGCGCCCGATACCAGCGAAGCGTGGTTCAAGAGGGCAAAAGACCGCCAGCCGTCGACGCAGATGACACCGCAGTTGACCTGTAGTTCGGCAGAGGTATCCAGGAGCGCCGGCGTTCCATCATTGTAGTCGTACAGCGCGCAGCGGATCTTGAAAACGTCGTAGTCGCCGCCGAAATCGAGGTAGACGGTGATGCTGTCGGCGGTGCCGCCGGAGGGCGCTACGAAGCGTCCCGCCGTAATCTGGTTCTCGGTGTTCAGCGTCGAGGTTTGCAGGCCGGTGTTGCCGAATGTTGCGGCGTGGCAAATGCCGGACGGTGCGATCACAACGACCACCAGGAAGCCGAGCACCAGCGCCGTTCTACTCGTGATCCTCGGTTGCATGATGTCCACTGTCATTTGTGCTGTCATCCTCATCAGTCGGTGGTCTTGGTTCGTCCGGGCACCCATCACTGAACTGTGCCAGTTCCTCCCGGCGCATTTGGTCCACCATCGCCCAGAAGGTCTTCTGCGCTTCGACGGCCGGACGGAGCTTCTCCTTGAATTCCAGCAGACGCACAAGGTCGGTCAGCTTGACGTTGAGATCGCTGGAGTCGATTTCCCGCCAGCAGCGGTCGAGGAGCTGCTCGACCAGCTCAAGGTCACGATGCGACGAATCGGAGGAGAGCGGTCTTTGGGGGATCTCATGGGGTGCGGGAACGGCACTAACTGAGCGGTCGACATCCACGGACCGGTCATCCTCCAACAGTTCCCATTTCATTGAATGCCTCGCGCGATTGCGACCCCGCCAGTCGGCGAGGTCGGAGGCGAAACCCCAGGGAGCAGACCTGCGACCACGGCGGGAGCCGCATCGGGCCGGTCCCGCTCATGAGCCCGCCTCGATGATCCAGAGGTCGGCCATGCCATCCTCGGCGGCGGCCTCGCCTTTGCCGACGCGGAATGACGTGTTGCCGGGCGTTCCGATGACAGCGATGCTCACGGCATTCTTGGCGACCGGGATCACGACGGGATGATCGATCTGATCCGGCAGCGAGTTGCCGCGATGGTCGGTGAGCGCCGAGAAGGCGATGTCCTGCGCCATACCGCCGATCGTGAAGCGCTGAAAGACGACGCGTGTGGCGGCATCATCGGTTTCGGTGGCCAGTGCATCGATGGTCTCGGCCCCAAGCTCGCCCCAGATGGAGACGGCGGGCACAAACCAGGCACGTCGGCCGGTCAGGTAGGCGTAGGTTGTGTTCATAATACACGGTCAAGTGGGCACGGCACGCCGTGCCCCTACGGTTGGGTGCGGTCTTGCCGATCTCCGTGTCAACGATGTGGCACAGATCCACAAGGGGCTGAAGCCCCTTGTCCTCATCGTGCGGAGATCGAGTGTTCTGCCGACGATTAGCCGTGGCGCAACGATTGCAGGGACGGCACCGGTGCGGCAAAGCGCGAAAGGAACTGCCGACCCGATTGCTCATAGCGGTCGGCTAGGTCGAGCCAGGCCTGGGTGATGTTCCGCACCGCGGCGCTGTCGGCGGCGGATGAGGCGAGCGCGGCGGCCGCACGCATCCGCGCCACGGCCGCCACCGTCCAATGCGTGGCGCCGATCACCAGCGCGGGCGCCGGCTGCTCCTCGTCGGGTGAATCGACCATCGCCAGGACCGCCTCGCCCGATTCGGCCATCGCCTGCTCGATCACGGCGTCGGAGACAAAGCCATTGGCCACGGCGTACTCCACGAGGACCGACTGCCCGTCGGCGATGGCGCCTGTGCTGCGGCGCGCCAACTGGCCGGACGTGTACGTAATGGTGTAATCATCCCCGGCCGTGAAGACATGGTGGTACTCGAACCATACGACAACCGTCTGGCCGCCGCCGATGGCTCCGTCGACGATGCGTCGCACGCGCCCGGCGGTGTAGTCGACGATGAAGTCGACGTTCTCTTGGAAGACGACACCAAGCGAGCTGTCGGAAGCAATCACAACGCTGTCGGGAACCAGTGAGTCATGCGACAAAGAAACCCAGGCATCGGCCAGGACAGCGAGTTCCCGAGTCGGTGCCTCTCCCCTGCGGCACTTCACAACGAGCGATCCCTCGACCAGACCGGTGTGCGGGAGTTGGACCGGGGTCGTCCCGTTGAGGACGACGCCATGGTTGTCGATCCGCGTTTCTCCCAAACGGAGAACGTCGAGATGGGCGCGTACGAGTTCGGGTGATGTGAATGCCATGCTCGACTCCCCTCATGCCACCCGCGGTACGACGCCGCTCATGTTGGGGACCGCGGTGAGCTGCGTTCCGACCGGGGCGGTGGTGAATGCCGTGCCGACGACGGCGCGGATCCAGTAGCGATTGGCACCATTGATGACGGTCTTTTGCCAATCGACGGGCGTTCCGATCCCGTCGTTGAACAGCCGGACGCCGTCATTGACGGCATCGAAGCCCGACGCGCCGGAGGCAGGGATGAAGTCCGTCCACGCCCCGTTCCAGTATGACCATGTCACGGCTCCACCGGCACCGGCAGTCGACAGCAGAATGCGGATGAAACTGAAACGGTCGTCCGATCCGAGGAAGACCGCGTCGCCGACCGCTTGGAGCAGCTTTTCGGACGTTGGATGGAAGACATCGGCGGCGGCGCTTGATGCGGCCGCCGTGGTGACGTCGGCGTATGGTGTCCCAGCGTCGGCGTCGAAGCAGAAGACCGACGCAAACGGCTGGGCCTGGCTGAGCACGGAAGTCGGAGCCGCGAAGGAGCTGCCGACACGATGTGACTCGTACAGTTCGTTCTGATCCGTGCCGACATTGTGCAGGAAGAGAGCGTAGGGCGCCGTGCCCATGTACCGTAGCGCCGGCGATGCCGCCGGTTGTGTGCTGACGGTCTGGAGCGCGCCCCAGACTGCGCCGTCGTATTCCTTCAAGTACAACTTGCTGTCGGCGGCGAAGAGGGCACCGAGCATACCCTCGGAGGAGACCGCGGCGGCGAGGTCGCTGCCGAGGCCGGCGCCGGTGTACAGCGTCACCGCGGCGTTCCAGAGCGCGGCGTCGATTTCGATCTCGCGGTTCTTCAGGGTCGTGCCCGCGATCGCGAACAGGCAGTGAATGTAGTTGGCGCGGGCGATCAGCGTGCCGTAACACGATGACGTGTTCCCCGACAAATCGGTGCCGGCGTCGGTGGGGCCGCTGCCGAATGTCTGACCCAGATCCAACGACGATTTCACGCGCAGCGTGTAGGTGCCGCTGTCCTCCCGGGTCCAGGCCACCCAGATCCGGCCGTACATGTCTTTCAGAACCGTAGGGTGTTTGTTGGTCGAGCTCGGCGAATCGTACACCGTGGCCGGCGTCTGCGCCACCCAGGTACCATTGACAAAGATCAGCCGGACACAGATCAGGGCCCCGGTCGTCTGCTGTGTGTACGCCACCCAGACGTCGGCGTTTTCGTCGGCGACCGCGTCGAACGGGAGGTCCGCCGCGTCGGTGACGAAATCGCCGGGGTCGAGCCATGACGTGTATGGGTCGCTCGTGTACGACAGCGCCAGGTTGGTCGGCGTCCGCGCAAACAGCGCCAAGAGCCGACCGGCGAATGGTCCCTTCTCGACGCGGAAGAGCTTGTGCTGCGTCGCCAGACCGGTTGGGGCGGCGGCTGTGCTGGTGTCGATCAGCGCGTGAATCATGGTGGTTCCGTTTCTGGGATTCCGGTAACCGGCAACGGCGTAGGGGCGAGGCGGTGCCTCGCCCTTTGGTGGCGGAGGAAAGAGGGCGACCCACCGGGTCGCCCCTACCGATTCACCGAGGGATGTCTTGTGACAGACGTCTACGTCCACACCGAGTCGAGCACCTTGACGGCATCGGGGACGACCTTGGCATAGGCCACGGACTCGGAGATGACCGCCTCCTCGAACTTCTGCTCGATGATCTTGTCGTACTCGACCGTCAGCGCTTGCGTGACGATTTCTTCGGCGGCGAAGCGCTTGTCCATCCCGATGACGCGGTCGGTGGCGACCTCATCGGAACGCACCAGCGAGGCGCCCAATGGGCTGACCAGTTCGCCGGTCCCCTGGAAACGGAACCCCGCGAGCGGATCCTTGAACTCGGTCATGGTGAGGATCGTCTTGATCTTGTCCTTCGAGCAGATCATCGTGTTCATCTCGAAGGGGTGCAGCTCGGCCCAGAAGGCGACGAGGTCGGCATAGGCGAGCGTGCCGGAGGACGCGGTGTTGATGACCGTGGCGGCGTTGTCATTGCCGTCGCCGTTGATGAGCACGTCGACCAGCATTCCCAGTTTGTCGACCTGCATGCGATACCCGATGTACCACAGAAGTACCTTGAACTGCGGCGTAGTGCGGTGGCGCAGGGCCTTGTAAGAGGCCTTCAGCGCCAGGCCGTAGTCGCGGACGTCGATCGAATTGACACGTTCCGTCACGACGACGGCCGGGACATTGGCGCCGTCGCCGACGGGACGCATCGACCAGCGGGCATCGCCGGCCTGGGCTTCGATGTCGAACGGCGTGTAGCGGTTGCCGGGGACATGCGACGAGGAGCCGACCAGCCCGTTGAGCTCGGGGCGCAGCGACTGCCCGTGACGAATCTCACGCAGCATGAACTCCGGCAGCAACGCCGGGGCACCGCGATAGAACAACTCGACGGTCAGCGGATTGGCGCCGCCGACACGGATGCCGCGCGCGGCCAATTGGCGCTCAAAGGCGTCCAATGGCGAATCGAGCGGTGATGGGTCATAGTCGGTTGACTCCAGCAGCTCCGAGAGCGTCAATCCCCGGGACTCGGCTTCGAGGTAGGTGTCGCGCGTGATCGTCAGTTGCTGGGCACGGCGCAAATCCACCGTCCCCTCGGTGCGGGGCTCGGCGGTCGCCTGCGCCAGAAGTGCGGGGGATGTTTCAGTGAAGAGTTTGTCGAGATCCATGATACGTGTCCTTTACACTGGTGTAGGTCAGCAGCCCTGTGCTCGTGACTTCCCTTTGTCAACCGCGATCGGAGATCGCGGGCACGCCATCATGCTGACAGATGTCAGTTGAGCAGGATCGTGCAGTCGGTGGTGCCGTTGACGGCCAAGACCGTACCGCGGGCGATGTTGCCGCCGGCAGGGTCGTTGCCGACCAGAGCGGGCGCCTGCTTGACGGTCGCATTGGCACCGCAAACGACGCGGTTGCCCACGACGGGATACGTCGTTGTGATCGGCAGCCGACAGACGCCACCGATCTGGACCGTGGCCAGCCGTTGGCCGGTGTCGCGGTCCTCCAGCGTCAGGTCGACGAGTTTACCCAACAGGATGGCGCCGTCGGTCCCCGGACCGACCTCATGGGAGTCGGTTGACGTGACCGCCTTGCCAATGTGTGCGTCGGTGAGATCGTCCACGCCGCCGGTCTGCTTGACCTTGAATGTGGCGAAGACCTCGCCGATCGATTCCAGATTGTGATCGCGAACAGTCAAAGGATCCTCCTATCGCATCGCAGTGACGTTACAGGTGACATGCGTGTCGTGGTGCGTCCCCGCGATCTCCGATCGCGGATCGCCTCCCGGTCAACGAACCTTGAACTCGTCTGAGTGCGGAGCGGGAGTCGTCTTGGCCGGAGTGATGTCGCGACCGCAGCGACAGGCCCGCGGCGCGAAAGCCACATCGAGGGCGCGATCGAGGCCCTCGGCGCAGCGCCAGAGCGCCATGCCGTCGTCGGCGATCGCCGACAATCGCGCCTCCAGCACCTCGCCGGGATACGCCTCCGGGGACAGACGGGACAAAGCCAGCCAGCGGCGACGGATCCGTTCCCGCAGCAGAGTTCGCAGCGTCTGCCAGTTTTCTTCGGCCGATGGCGCGGGTGTCTTGTCGGTTGCGCCGCGCAAGGCCCGATCGACCGTGGGGACGGGTGCTGCCTCGGGGACGATCACCGTGACATTCTCCTTTCCTCCAAGAGGGTTTCGATGCGCGTCAGCCGGGCGTCGAGCGCCGTTTCCAACGACGCCAGATCACGGCGACGGGCCACATCAGTGCGCAACGTTGTCTCGATTTCGACCAAGCGTCGGTCAATCTGGTCCACGGTGACCCGATCGGCCTTCTCGGTGACGGTCAGGCGAATGCCATAGACCGTCGTGTAATAGGCAGCCAGGGCACTGGTGACGACGACCAGGACCGTCAACGCCGGTCGCCACCAGGAGACGGGAGTGTACTTTGGGCTCGATTTGGCCGTTCGGCTCACGACGTGCTCCTTCCCCATGGCGACGTGCCGTTGCCATAGATCGCACGGAGGGCGAGTCCGATGGCACGACGCCGCCGTGCGAACGGTGAACGGCGGCACCGCGCGTGAAGAGACACCCGGAGAGGGAGTCGAAACGCCTGCTGTGGACGGCCGCCCGTGCTGTAGAGGTAAAGCGAGCGCGCCATGATTGCGTCACCGACAGCACCGGCAGGACCGGACAGTGCTGGCGACTCAACGTGCGGCTTGCCGAACAGCGGCGGACGCGCAAAGTGCGTCCCCGGTGTCGCACCGCGGTAGACCAGCGACGTCTCCAAGACACGGACGATGTCGCGGTATTCGTAATGGGCCGTGCGGAGGGTGCCGTCGTCTCCAATGTACTCCTGATCGGGGATATGCTCGCAGGTCCGGATGTCGCGACCGCAGATCGAGCATTGCGGACGCCGAAACTCAAAGCCGATCGAGCCCTCCTTGACCACGCCGGCATCGATGTCGCCCGCCAGTTGATCCTGAAACGGTCCATCGCCCCGCAGCCAATAGAACCAGACTTCGATCCACTGGCGATCCCCTTCGGAGACGCAGCGGGCGGCGAAGTTGCGGGCCACCGGGAGCCGGGTGCGGTCATGCCCGACCAGGACCGGGGTGTCAATCAAGAGCGCGGACAGCCGGTCGTGCTCCTCACGCGGAAAGCGGCCGCCGTGATCGTTGACGTCATCGGAGACGAGACGCAGCGCACGAATGTGGACGTCGTCTGGGGTCACCGGCGCCGGTGGACGAACGCGCTGGTTGATCTGCTCAATCAGATCGCGGTACCCATCACCAGAGACCGCGTCTTGTTGCTCGCTGAAGCGTAGCGGCCGGGCAGACAAGGAACCGATCAGTATGCTCATGGATCATTCTGCGGCCGTGCGCGATCGGCGATCGCGTCACACCGCCTCCCACCCTTCCCGGTCCTGAGACAATCACCCCCGAAGCGGGGTCGAAAACGAAGACCGGGAAAGTGGGTATGAACGAGTCGGGCGGTGGGAGATTCGGGGCTTGTCCATTGCTGTCACGACGGATGCGCGAGAGTGTTGAAGTGACACTTCATGTATGGAGACACTGCCGAACTCGGGTCGCTCTGTTAAGAGATGACAACGACGTGCAACATCGCTGCGTGCGCCACGTAAAAGCACGTTGGCCGGTGCGCGCTACGCGGACCGGTCGCGTGTTCATGTCGAGTTACTGACGGGATCGGTTCGAACGGCAACATCTCACCCTCACCACCGAAGTCCGTTCCGCTGCGAGCGGGACGGGGGAGGTCAGCATGCGAAAGGCGATTGTGGTCACTCTGCTTCTCACGTTCGGCATCGCGGTGGCGCCCGGATCGGCGTTCGCCCAAACAACGGATGCCGTGGAAAACGGCGTGGTTGTCACCGGGGATCTCCCGGATTGGCCGACGAGCCGGCCGCGCGCGATTGACGCAGTTCCCAACAGCGACGTGTTCATCAATTTCGATGACACGGTGAGGCCGTGCCTCTTTGTCCAGACTGTGGCGCTGCGCAATGAGTACGCCGGTCAGGAAGTCCGATTCATGGGTCCGGGCGGGAAGGATGGTGGGGCTGTTCTGGATGATTGCGGCAACTTCCACGTCAATGGGTACTCACAGCCCAATTTCCTGGCGTTCAACTGTAATGCGTTCCTGAGCGACAGCGGCGTGCCGCGCGGACCGGAGGTACTGATGTTCTCCCGGCCTGTGCGCAGGGCCTCGGCCCTCGTGGGCAGCAACACCGATGCGGGGAAGACACTCCATTTCATCGCGCGCAATTCCAGCGGCGTGGCCGTGGATTCGGGCAGCATCGTGCTGAGCGCGAACCTTCAGCCGATTGAAGTGCAATCCAACGGTGGGATATCCACGTTTGTGATTGATCTCGCAGGGGTCTGCGTGTGGGTCCTTGATGATCTCAGCTTCGACTTCCTGCCGACGCTGACCATCGACATCGACATCCTGCCGAGGGCATGCCCGAACCTGATCAGCCCGCCGTTGCGGGAGATGGACCTGGTGAGCTTGCGACCGATGTCGGCCAGGGCGATGCCCCCGCTGCCGGCTCTCCCGGTCGCCGTACTGGGGAGCGAGAACTTCGATGCCCACTGTCTCGACTCGGGATCGATCCGTCTGGAAGGGATGGCGCCATTCAAATACGAGTATCGCGACATTGCCCGCCCGCTGGTCTCGCGCGAGTCGGGAAAGTGCGAATGCACGGATCGGGGTCCGGATGGCTATGACGACATGGTGTTCTATTTCGACCGCGCCAAGCTGATGGAGATGCTCGGACCGTGGAACGAAGGCGAGGTGCGGACCCTGGCGCTCACCGCGCGGACCTGCACGCAGATGCCGGCGGTCGGCCAGGATTGCGTTGTGTACAAGCACCTCGGCGTGCGCAATCTCGCGGGGGCCGAGGCCATGGCGCCGTTTGGGCTGGGGACCAACATCCCGAATCCCTTCAATGCCGCGACGACCATCACCTATTCACTGGCGGACGACGGTCCGGTGCGGCTGGATGTGTTCGATGTCCTCGGGCGGCGGGTAACGACACTCGTCGACCGGTTTGAGAGCGCCGGACCGCACGAGGTCTCATGGACCGGCCGTGATGAGCGCGGGCAGACAGTGGCATCGGGGATGTACTTCTATCGTCTCATCGCCGGCGGCACGAGCGACACGAAGAAGATGGTGTTGCTGAAGTAGTAGTGATTGACAGCGCAGGTCATGACGGCCGGGCTACAGGGATTGTCGCCCGGCCGTGTTCTGTGCGGACGAAGCCATCGTCCGCGATCACAGATCGCGGGCACACGGGATTCCCTCACCCGATTCGGCCCTATTGGGCCGAATCGACCTCTCCCGGAGGGAGAGGTTGCGACGCTCCTTTCCGAGGGAGAACACACGTAGGTCAGGAGCCCTGTGCTCCTGACATGTCGGCCGCGATTGCAGATTGCGGGCAGGCGCAGAGGGCGTCTACCGTCGCTTGCGGGGCGAGGGGCGCGGCTGCGTCAACTCCGATGCGAACTGGAGCGTTCGTTCGGTGACCGCATCGCCGGCGACCATGCGAGCGAGTTCACGGACACGTTCTTCCTCGTCGAGGCGTGTGATCGATACACGCGCACGTCCACCGATAGTCTTCTTGGTGATGCGGTAGTGCTGATCGGCGACCGCCGCCAATTGCTGCAGGTGGCTGATGAGAAAGACCTGTGACGTGCGGGCCAGGGTGTGGATTTGTTCCGCGACCATGTGGGCGGTCTGACCGCCAAGACCGGCGTCGATTTCATCGAAGATCGACAAGGTGGCATCGCCGGGTGCTGCGGTGATCGACTTGAATGCCAACAGGAGACGCGACAACTCGCCGCCCGAGGCGATCTTGTCGAGCGGCTTGAATCCCTCGCGCGGATTGGCCTCGAAAAGGAACCGTGCCCGCTCGGCACCGTCGGCATGGATGTGAACGGTCCCCTGTCCGGTCGTGATCGCGAGCTCTCCGTCCGTGTGCGGCGTGAGCTCCACGTCGATGCGTGCTCCGGCCATGCCGAGCCGCGCGATGGCGGCCGTTACCGTCTTGCCGAGGGCCAAGGCGGCATCGCGACGACCCGCGGTGAGTTCGGTTGCCAGTCGCAGGACTTCCCGTTCCCCTGCCAGCACGGACTCCCTGCTTTGCGCAATCTGCCGTTCGAGCGAGTCGTTGTCATGTTCTTCGCCTTCGAGCCGGAGCAGCGCTTCACCCACCGATGCACACGAACCGCCATACTTGCTCTTCAGTCGGTGCAACTCGGCCAGACGGGATTCGATCTGATCGAGCCGGGTCGGGTCGAAGGTCAACTGCTCACGATAGGCCGCGAGGGCGCGAATGGTCTCAGTGGTGGCATCGAGCGCGGCGGTGAGCGGTTCGAGGATCATCTCCCAGCGAGGATCGAGTGAACGGCAATTCTCCGCCTCGCGTCGCAGACGGCCCAAGACGGTCTCCGTGGCTTGCTCGTCTTCAGTTAAAGCGGTCAGCGCCGACTCGGCGGCTTCAGCGAGACGGCGGGCGTTCTTCAAGACCGTTGCCTCCGTCCTGAGTCGCTCGTCCTCGTCCGGCTGCACATTGGCGGCACGCAGTTCTGTCAACTGAAAGCGACGTAGTTCTTCCTGGCGGCGTCGTTCGGTCAGCGTCACGGCGAGCGCGATCTGACGGCGACGCGCCTCAGCGAGCGCGGTCCATTCCGTCGCCAGTTCCGCGAGCCAATCGCCATTGCCCGCATAGCGATCGAGCCATTCGACATGCCGTTCGGGATCGAGGAGCACCTGGTGCTGGTGCTGGCCGCAGAGATCGGCCAGATGCTCGCCGAGTGCCTGCAGCGCGGTGCGGGTGATCTGACGGTTGTTCAGGAAGGCGCGCGCCGTGCCAGTCGGCGACAACTCGCGTCGCAGCCAGAACGGCACGGCGATGGCATCGGCATCGATCCCGGCGACAGGCGCGTTCTTCACGGCGTCGAACTGCGCCTCGACCACTGCCCCGTCGGCGCCGGTACGAACCATCTCGACGCCGGTCCTGCCCCCGAGGAGAAAACGGATCGCCTCAACCAGAATCGTCTTCCCAGCCCCAGTCTCGCCGGTGAAGACGCTCAGGCCGCCCTCGAATGGGATTTCCAGCGATTCGACGATCGCGAAGTTCTTGATGCGGAGGGTGTACAGCATCGGAAAAGCCCACGCGTAACTCACGGACCGTAGGGGCGTATCGCAATACGTACCCTACGAAAATCCACGAGGATGATATGAGAGTGGCACTTGTCAAACAACACAAAGGAGAGGGGCACGGCCCCGTGAGCCGTGCCCCTGTGATTCGCCCGCGACACCGGCGCGTCTACGGGCACCCGGTTGGGTACGGGTTGCAAGCGCAAGGGTTGCAGATCTGCGCCCCCGGATCAACTCCGCGGAAGGCGACATCGACCATGCGCACGACGTCGATCACGGTGGCGACCCCATCACAGTTCAGATCGGTCCGTCCACCGGGAGAATGCGAGCACGAGGGATCAAGCGTGGGCGACACCCCGCGGAAGGCGACGCCGACAGTCGCAACGACGTCCTGGACGTTGGCGGCCCCGTCGCACACCGGGTCACCATGGCAGATGCAGCCGATCTGGTCGGGGTTGGGGAAGTACGGGCAGTTGTCGCAGAGATCGCCGACCCCGTCGCCGTCACCGTCGGTCTGCGACGGATTGGCGAGCACCGGGCAATTGTCGCACGCATCGCCGACCCCGTCGCCGTCACCGTCCGCCTGCGTGGGATTGGCGGCCGCCGGGCAGTTGTCGCAGATGTCGCCGACGCCGTCGGCATCGCCATCGGCCTGCGCGGGATTGGCCGAGCCGGGACAATTGTCGCAGTCGTCGCCGACGCCATCGGCGTCCTGGTCGTCTTGGTATGGATTGTAGGTATTGGGACAGTTGTCGAGCGCGCAGGTATTGGCGGGAAAACCGGGATTCCCGAGCTCATCGCCGTCGGTATCGGTGCATTCGTCGCATGTGTCACCGACGCCGTCGCCGTCGAAATCGGCCTGCAGTGGATTGTGATCGAAGGGGCAGTTGTCGACGGCACAGGTGTTGGCCGGGTATCCCGGATTGCCGTAGCCGTCGCCATCGAAGTCGGTGCATTCGTCGCAGAGGTCGCCGATCCCGTCACCATCGGCATCCACTTGGGTGGGATTGGCAACCGTGGGACAGTTGTCGCACACGTCGCCGCGTCCGTCTGTGTCCGTATCCGTCTGATCGGGATTGGCGACAAACTGGCAGTTGTCGCAGACATTGCCGACCCCGTCGCCCTCGGCATCGGCCTGGTTGGCATTGGCCACGAGCGGACAATTGTCGCAGGCGTCGCCGACACCGTCACCATCGCCGTCGGACTGGGTGGGATTGGCAATGGCCGGGCAGTTGTCGCACACATCGCCCAAGCCGTCGCCATCGCCGTCTTCCTGTCCGGGATTGTAGGTCGTCGGACAGTTGTCGGTGGCGTCCGGAATGCCGTCGCTGTCGTAGTCATCGGACACGCGCCCCCACCACGTGCCCCAGCGGTCGTCGGTGGGATTCGGCCCGACGTCCGGGGCGGCGTACTCCTGGATCGTCCAGAAGGAGAGATCATCGACCGGGTCGACGACGGTGGCGCTGTAGTCGCCCCAACGAATCCGGCCCGAGCTGAAGTATTTCTCGTAGGAATCCTCCCCGGCTTTCAAGACCGTGATCGCGCCCATCGTCCCGGGCGGGTCGGCGGCCATCCGTCCGGTATAGACACCCTCGGCGTATCGCGTCGGGTCGGAGCGCGAGAAACCGATCAGGACGTCGTTGTTGGCGTTAGCAGTGATGCTGGGAAAGAAGTAGTGAACGTCCGGTCCACCGTCGAGCACGCCGGACTGCACGATCGGCGTCGGCATGGCGGCGGGGTTGATCTCGTACCAGAACACGGCGGTCCGGTCGACGGCACCGACGGGGAGGCCGCCTGTGTGCGTGCACCAAATGTGACCGTTGCGATACACCGCATTGAGCATCCGATAGTCATTGGTCTCAATCCGTACCGCCGTCCCCAACTGGGAGGCGTCGATGTGTGTCCAGTCAAAGTCGTTGGCGATATTGAACCAGCCGGTGCCGGGGTAACCGGGAATCGCCGAGCCGGGCGTTGCCGACCACACCGGTGCCGGACCGGTGCCGGTGATTTCGGTCAGGCGCATGACGTGAGTCCCGCCGATCATCCAGTAGTGATCTACGATGTAGAGTTTCGGTTCGGCCCCGAAGGTCTGGCAGACGCGAAGCGTCCCGCCACTATACCCGCCAAAGGCGTCGGAACCGACCGGATAGAACATAAACGTGAGGGCACCGCCGGCGAGAGCGGTCGACTTGTCGATCACCCACATGGCACGGCCGCTGAATGCATCGGCGGCGACAGTGAACATGTTGTTGGTGATGGCAATCCAGGTCAGGTTGCAGCCGATGTCGGGGAAATCGGCCCAGTCGACGTCGGTGGGGTCGGCGTCGATGCGATAGTAGGTCCAGGTTCCGGTGGGATTGTCGGTGGCGCTGATGGCGAAGAGCACTGAGGAGGCCGCCGACCGTGAATTCGACAGGCACGTGGCCAGCCAGCGATCGGCTTCGGGATCGAAGATGATCCGGGGATCAAAGAACCCGCTGCCCCCGGCAGGCGCCCAGAATGTCGTCAGACCGACGGTGCTGATCACGCCGCCGGTGCGGTTCTGAATGCGCACCTGGCTGTTGAGCATGGTCATCACGTGACCAGTCGCGACGGCGCCATGCGTGTCGGGAGGGATGACTGTGCCGTTGTCGGGCAACGCCTGGAAGTTGACTCCCAGCGGGGGCATCATCGCTGCTTCTTGCCTGAGCACGTCGGCGACCGTCGGTCGCTCTTCGATGTAGGCCGACAATTGCGCATGCGGCGCCGGCATGAACGGCGCCTCTTGCAAGACCCCGTCAGGCGCCGGCGCCAGAATCTCCATCTCCCTGAGCTGATCCCAACTCGCCTGCGCCACGGGCGCGATGGTGACTCTGTGGCCGCTGGCAGAATCAGCCCGTACGGGACCTGCGGACGCCACTGTCAACAGGATGCACGTCAGACATGCCACGCTTGTGGCGCGGCCTGCGAAGCCCATTCTCTTCTTCATGTTGTCAGCCCTCCGGCTGTGGGGTATGTGTTCGTGAACGGCGGACCAAGCAAGAACCGGTGAAGATACCGCAGGGGCAGAAGCGCGCAGACGAGTTCCGCACCCACCGAAGCGGCGTTCCCTCACCGCACGTTGGTGCAAACATGATAAGACTTCCGATGGGCCGGTCAAGTGGTATTCGGTAGATGCAGCCCAGCGCCCGATCTGATCATCCCGACGACTGCGGCAGGGTGCCTGTTTGCACACAACGACTTACGCCGACCATGTCACTTCCTTGTTCCGATTCCGCAAATTGCCCTTGACGTCTGAACATTTGTTCAGTATCGTCCGTATAGATACTTGGGGGCCCCAGCGGGGACTCAGGGTTTGGACCACAGTCAAGGAGTGATGTCATGTCGTCGCCAGGATCGGTTGCGGTCGCCGCAGCGGTGGCCGGTTGGTTTGCCTCCCCGAAGGAAGTGTACGGGCCTGTGTGTCTGTGCGGAACGCCGTTGGTTTCGGGGAGCGTTGTGGGCGCGGTCACGCGCTGGCTGTGCACGCATTGTGGTCGGGCCTTCTGCCGCGAGTGCGGCGGGATGTTGGCGCGTCGCGGCGGGTGCGATGTCTGCACGATCTGCGGTGCAGGGGAATGCGGGTGAAGCGACAGGGCGGCCTTTGTAGGGGTGCGGTCTCCGTGCCCGGATCCAAACAAGGGCGGGGAAACCCCGCCCCTGTACCACACCAATGCGTCGGTGCGGCCGGGCACGGCACGCCGTGCCCAAATGACGCAAAGACGCGGTGGAGAAATCCCCGATGAAAATGGCGCGGCTGCAGGAGTTCGGCATTCCGCCGGCGTTCATCGAACGGTGGACGGCGACGATCGGGCCGGAGCTGCTCGACTGGCAGGCCGATGCGGTCCGGCAGTTTGATCTGTTCGGCAACGGCAGTCTGATCGTGATGGCGCCGACCTCCTCGGGGAAGACGTTTCTGGCGGAGATGGCGGCGACGGCGGCCTTAACGCGGCGTCGCAAGGTGGTGTATGTCGCGCCGCTCAAGGCGCTGGTGGCGCAGAAATACCGGCGCTTCCGTGAGGTCTTCGCCTCTCCCCCGCTCGGATTCCGCGTGGTGGTGTCGACGCGCGACCAGCGCGCCGACGATGCCCGTCTGCGGCGCGGCGATTTCGATGTCGCGGTGACGGTGTATGAGAAATGGCACAGTCTGCTCGTCACCCATCTCGATTTACTGGCCACGGTCGACTTGGTGATTCTCGATGAGCCGCAACTATTGGGCGATCCCAAGCGCGGCCCGGTGGTGGCGGCGATTCTGGATGCGATGGCCGCGGCGGCCCAGGCGCCGCGTGTGCTGCTTCTGACCGCGCATCTGCCGCAGGCAAAGGCGGTGGCGGCGTACCTGCGCGCGCCGGTTCAAACCGTGCATCGCCGTCCGGTGGAGCTGCGCCTGGGTGTTCTGCATGAAGGCCGTTTTCATTTCCGGGAGCACAACTCCAGCGAGATCGGTGATGAACCCCTCCCCTGGGATACCGCCGTGCCGGAAGCCGAACGACCATTGGTGCTCCTCAATACGCTGGCAGAGCGCGGTGAACGGATTCTCGTGTTTTGTCCCTCGAAGGCGGAGTGCCACCGTCGGGCCGGTGCGCTGGCCGAACGGCGGATGGCGGGTGATTCTCTCAACGAGGATGAGTGTTGGCAATTGGAGAGCGGGCCGGGATTGGCGGCGCCCCTGGCCGGATGGCTGACGCGCGGCGTCGGCGTGCATCATGCTGATCTGACGCGCCATCAGCGGGCACTGGTCGAATCGCTGTTTGTGGGCGGGCGGATATCGGTTCTCTTCTGCACCGGGACGCTCGCTTGGGGAATCCATCTGCCGGCGACGACGGTCTTTGTCGATGCGGAGAAGTACTCCGGCGGTGCCTATGCCGGTCGGGTTCTCCCTGTTCCCCTCGAACGACTCGAATTCGCCGGGATGGCGGGACGTGCCGGTCGCCTCGGGTTGGGACGACCCGATCAGATCGGACGCGGGATTCTCTGGGGCCGCACACCCTGCGAGGCCGATCTGTTGTGGCAGGCGTACATCGCGCCGGAGACGGACACGGGCGGGTCTGAGCCCCGCCCCTACAGGAGCCCCGACAAAAGCAACGGCTTCCCCGGCGCATTTCCGGCGGAACGGCGTCTTCTGGATTGGATCGTTTCCGGGCTGACACGGTCGCTCGACGAGGCGCGAGCGTTGGCCGATCGTTCCCCCTTTGGCCAGGATCGTGGGGGCGTATGGCAATACGCCCCTACGGTTGGAGATGGCGTCGATCCCTGGGCCGCCGCACTCGACCGCCTGATCGCAACCGGATTGGTATGCCGGGACGGCGACAACCATCTCTTTCCCACGCCGCGTGGATCGATGGTGGCGTCATCCGGGATCGGCATCGACACGGCGGCCGCAGTCGTGCGGGCGTTGACGGCATGCAGCGATTTCGATCCGGCGCTGTGGTCGGCGTTTTTCTCCACTCTGCCCGAGGCCGCCGACGCCCGTCTGATGACCAATGTGCGGCGCTGTACCCACGGCGCCGACCCGATCGCGGCGTTGTGGCGGGCACGTTTCGGCGAGGAATTCGTGGCGGCGATCGAGCGCCGTTTCGTCCGGGCACCCGAGGCGCTCACGGTCCACTTCCCCAATGCCGCTGCGCAGGGGCGGGCGATGTTGACGGCGCTGGTTCTGGATGACTGGGCGGGCGGCCGTCCCACACCCGAACTGGAGCATGAGTTCCGGTTGCCGATCGGACGCCTCGAACCGGTGGCGGACACGATCTCGTGGATTTTCGAGACGACGGCGGCGCTGGCGACGACGCTCCCCGAGACGGCGTTCCTCGTTGCCGATCTGCAGCGCGCGGCCTTCGAGACCCGCCACGGTGTGCGTCAAAGCGCATCGGCGCTGATCGAGGCGCTGGCGACGATTCTGCCGCGTCAGACGCTGCTCGATTTGATCGCGCGCGGCTGGGATCACCCGGCGGTGCTGGCGTCACGCGCCGCCGACGATCTGGCCGGTCTGACGCCGGGGCCGCTCATTGAGCGCATCCTGCAGCGCTGCCGTCGCTGGGTGCAGGCACAGAGAGAAGACAGATCCCCATCAGATACAAACAACACACCGGTTGACTCCGCCTTGTCCACGACCGGCGGAGGGGAGGTTTCCATGTCACCCATTCTATGTCTCGACGGTGCCGCCTGCCGGGCCCGCATGTCGGTGCAACTGGCCGGGCGGACGGTGATGCTGCGCGCCAAGAGCTTCAAGTACCTGCTGGCGCTGGCGGCGGCGCGCTTGTTGACGCGCGACGGCTGGATCGCCAAGCACGACATCGAGACGGGCGAGAATCAAATCAAGTACCTCTACCAGTTACGACGCGAGTTGAGCGCTGCCGGACAGAAAGCCGACGGGTTGATCGAGAACGACGGCGGCGGGCACTATCGCCTGACGTTGCCGCCGCAGGCGATCCGTTTCGATCTACCGCGGTTGTTGGCGCATGACGATTGGGACATCCGGTCGCGCGCGGAGCAGTTGGCCGCGGCGGGGTCGGCCACCGCGGCGGCGTAAACGGACGGGGTCATGTGTGTGGCCGCGATCTCTGATCGCGGATGAAAGGGACCCATCGAGAAACCGCGATCACAGATCGCGGGCACGCAACAAGGGCGAGGTGGCGGGTTGCCACAATTGTGGCAGTCGTGTGCCCGCGATCTCTGATCGCGGATGGACGGCATCGTCAGAGGACCGCGATCACGGGTCGCGGGCACGCAACAAGGGCGAGGTGGCGGGTTGCCACAATTGTGGCAGTCGTGTGGCCGCGATCTCTGATCGCGGATGAAAGGGACCCATTGAGAAACCGCGATCACAGATCGCGGGCACGCAACAAGGGCGAGGTGGCGGGTTGCCACAACTGTGGCAGTCGTGTGGCCGCGATCTCTGATCGCGGATGAAAGGGACCCATTGAGAAACCGCGATC
>JBFMGX010000047.1:0-49834 GCA_040752595.1 Candidatus Zixiibacteriota bacterium | reverse complement strand
TGAGAAACCGCGATCACAGATCGCGGGCACGCAACAAGGGCGAGGTGGCGGGTTGCCACAACTGTGGCAGTCGTGTGGCCGCGATCTCTGATCGCGGATGAAAGGGACCCATTGAGAAACCGCGATCACAGGTCGCGGGCACGCAACAAGGGCGAGGTGGCGGGTTGCCACAACTGTGGCAGTCGTGTGGCCGCGATCTCTGATCGCGGATGAAAGGGACCCATTGAGAAACCGCGATCTCTGATCGCGGATGGACGGCATCGTCAGAGGACCGCGATCACAGGTCGCGGGCAGACAACCGTTGCCGATCCGTCCCCGACCAAGGGGCCTCTTGAAAGAGCATTGGTGTGGACGCCAGCCGCCCTCGGCTGGCGCCAGGGCGTCACGCGAGACGCGTGGCGTCCACAAACTCACGATTCTGTGACCACGTGGATTCGCGTCGTGTTGTGTACGTGCCGGGGTTTTTCAACGGGCCCCAAGGTCGGTGGCACGACCTCGCCCGTGGGCGACCCACCGGGTCGCCTCTACTTGCCCGAATTCTTTTCCAGACTCTCGATTTCTCTGCGGACGGCCTCGGTGTGCTCGGAACTGTCGCTTAAGGCAAGAAACTTGCGCCAGGCGGCGATGGCTTCCTCGGGTTGTTTCAAATCGAAGGCATAAATCACGCCCATATTGAACCACGATTGCGGATGCACCGAATCGATGGCGACCACGCGGGCGAGGGTCGCGACGGCCTCGGACGGTCGTCCGGCTTCGCGCTGCATCGTTGCCAGGTCGGTCATGACATTCACATCGCCGGGACGCAACTGTAGCGCCCGCTCGTAGTGGATGATGGCCTCTTCGGCCATACGGCTGTCGAAGTAGAGATTCCCCAACGCCACCCAAGCATCGAAGTTCGAGCTGTCCCTGGCGAGAACCGAGCGGATGTGCTCGATCTGGTGCGAGAGCTCCTGCATCATCGTCGTGTCCATCAGTATCCCGTCCGGATCGGTCATCCCAACCTCGCCCGACTGCTCCGTTGAACCCGACTGGGGCGGCTCCATGTTGGACTTGAGGAGGTAGACCGCCGCCACAACGGCCACGGCGATCACGGCCAGGAGGATATAGCGGTTGGAGGTCGTGCCCGTCGCGGGGTCGGGTGTATCGGACTGATCGTGTCTCGATTCAGATGCCATTGAGATCGCTCACTCTGTTGCGGTGGATTGCGCCGCCGCGGCGCCCTCTCTTGCCGATCGTCGCCCAATTCTACGCAGTGCCGCGCCCTTGGTCAACATGGAATAGCCCGGCGGGCTCACCCTGTTCCTGGTATCCCGGTGCCGGCAGGAACCCAAGCTCCGGTACATGGACCCCTCTCAAGCCACGCTTCTCCCCTGCCGATAAATCGAGGAGAAACGCGCGAAAGCGAATATTAGAGACCTCTTTGCCAGGAGAGAACCGTGGACACGTCTGCCTCCCCGTCCCGGCCTGATCCGGGCCCGAGCGGATCACGACCACCAACCCCGAGTGGTGAGCCAGAGATGCACTTGCAGGACCTTCCTCGCCCCAGGCGCGATCGTCGCAGTCCGACGCCGGACAACTCACGACGCGGACCGGCCACCGCGGTG
Organism: Candidatus Zixiibacteriota bacterium; assembly: GCA_040752595.1. Lineage (NCBI taxonomy): Bacteria > Pseudomonadati > Candidatus Zixiibacteriota > Candidatus Zixiibacteriota bacterium. The sequence goes on along the minus strand of JBFMGX010000047.1, from coordinate 48,230 downwards.
GCCGACCCCCCGGCGGGTCTCCAGCCGGTCGACCTGGATCACTCACAATCGACAGGAACTCCATCGGAAAACGGCATCCGCTATGATGCCAAGGCGCGCGAGGCCGAGTTGATAGCGCTCAACGCGGCACCGCCCCCTTCGCGGAGCACAACACTGCCTCCGTCGTCGAAGGTCGAAGCAAGGCCAGAGGCAGCCCCGTCGCCTGCCGCAGATTCAAGGCCCGGGCTGGCTGATGCCGCGACATCCGCGCCCTCACGCATCCCGGAGACCACGCAACCGGCGCGACCGCGCTTGGCACCACTGCCTCCGGTCGAGGGGGTCAAGCCACCGAGCGGAACGGCGCGTCTGTCGGGGCGGTCCTTGCAGTTCCCGTTGGGCGCGAAGCTGACACCCGGGGAGCAAGTGGTCCTCGGCGGCCGCACGTACGAAATCCGCCACGGGCACACATTCACAGCGGCCTTCTGGCTGAAAGGAGCGGCACTCGTGGTTCTCGTTATCCTCGCTGCGGTGGGGATCACCCACATGGCGGCCGGCCCACAGGGCGGTTCGATCACCGGCGTGGTCGTCGATCGACTGACCAGCCGCATTCTCCCCAGTGCCACGCTGCGGACGGCAGACGGAAGACAAGTCACGACCAACATCGCCGGTCTGTATTCGTTCGATGGCCTCACGCCCGGCCAGTACCAGCTCACGGCGTCCGCCGAGGGGTACGAGAGTCAAACCGGGACCGTCATCCGTCCCGCCCGCGATAACGCGCAGTTGGCCTTCGCTCTGGTGCCGCTGGTCTACGACACCGGTTCCGCCATCGCCTTTGCGACCCGTCCGCCGGCGGAGTCCTCCCCAACAGAGACCGAGGAATCGGCCCCCGTCGCCTACGGCAACGTGAACTTGAACACCGACTTTGAGGACTACCTGATCTTCGTTGACGACGTGCTCTACGGCAAGAACGCCAAGAAGCTCAAACGGATGTCGGCAGGCGATCACAAGATCGTGCTCCAGTTGGACGGTTACGAGGACTACTCGACCTCGGTGGCAGTGAAGGCGCGCTCGACCTCCACGTTGACGGTCAGCAAGAGCGACCTTGTACCCAAGGTGAATCCTCTGAAGCGGGCCAAAGGCCACTTTGCCGAAGGCAAGAGTCTGCTGGACCGTGGACTCTGGCAGGCGGCCATCGAGGCATACGATCGGGGTCTGGAATTCGATCCGGAGAATGCGGGGGCGATCCAGTACCGTGGCTGGGCCTACTTCAAGGCGGGGAATATGGAGAAAGCCAGGGTGGACTTCCTGGCGGCGGCGCAGCTCCATCGGAACGCCAGTCGCTACCTCGACGCCGTGGCCTGTGCCGGGCATCTGATCGACATGGATCCGACGAATCCCGATTCCTACCGGCGCCGCGCCGGGTTCTACATTGCTCTCACGGAATATGGCAAGGCGATCGACGACTACGAGCAGGCCGTCAAGCTCGACAAGAAGTCATTCGCCAGTCAATTGGGTTTGGGAGAGGCCTGTTTTCTCGCCGGCGACTATCGTCGCGCCGCCAAGGAGTTTGACAAGGCGCGCAAACTGGCCGATGATCCCTTCGATGTTTATGTCCGCCTGCTCGTGTCGCTGTCGCGTGCCGGGGAAGATGACCAAGTACGCAAGAAGTACAAGGAATTCTCCGGCAACGCGGCTCCCGAGCGCTTGCAGAAGCTGCGCAACGATCCGGAATGGCTGCGGGTGCTTCAAATCGTCGATCCCACCGTCCGATCACAGGGATAGCCCGGCGGGAACAGACATACGAACGGCCCATGGGTGAACCCCGTGGGCCGTTTGGCTTCGATGGGCGGGACGCTCACTCTTTGATGGCATCCTCCGCCGGAGGTGATTGAGCGCCCATGACCGCCTCGACATAGGCGAACCGGCGAGCAGGTTCGGCCTTGAGGATGATCACCTTCTTGGTCGGGTTGCGTGACACGTTCATTTCGATGTGACCGGTCACGCCTTCATGGTGCGCGTGAGCTAATGCGGCCTTGAGGGCGGCCGGCGTCGGCTCGGCGGCGTCCTCCAGCGCACCGGCAATCACTCCGAGGGCATCGTACCCGAGCGCCGAGGACGTGTTCGGGCGACGTCCGAACTGCTCACGGAATTCATCCACGAACCCGCGGACTTTCGCGCGATGGGCGTCTGCGGAAAAGTGCGATGCGATGTAGATCCGCGACTTGTCGTTGATGGCGTCGCCGGCGACGTCGAACAGCCCGTCGGATTCCCAGCCGTCGCCGCCGAGGAAGGCCACGTTGAGATTCTGGCGCCGGGCCGCCGTCACGATGGCTCCCGCCTCAGGATAGAAGCCGGACACCAGGATCGCATCGGGGTGGGGAGCGGCGACTTGACGCAAGTCGTCCGAGAAGTCGGATCTTCCTGCCGGGTACCCGCCCTGGTAGACAATCTCCCCGCCGAGTGCCGTGAACCGGTCACGGAAATAGCGGGACAAGGAGGCAGTGTAGTCGTGCCGTTCCTCGGTCAGGATCGCCACGCGCCGCAGACCCAGGTCGTTGTAGGCATAGGACGCCAGAGCTCCCGACATATCGGGATCGCAGAAGCAGACGCGGTAGACCCAGTCGCCGATCGAGGTGATGGCCGGATTGGTGGCTTCCGGAACCACGAGCGGCACGCCGACCGACTGCGCCGCCACCGCGGCGGCGGATGTCACCATGGACGTGTTGGAACCGATGATCGCGACGGGATGGTGCGCCTTCACCAGCGAGCGCACCGCCTCGGCCGCCAAAATCGGATTGGATTGGTCGTCGACGACTCGGAGTGCCATCGGCCGTCCGCCGATCCCACCGTTGGCGTTGATCTCTTCCAGGGCGACATTGACCCCGGCGAGTCCCTCTTGGCCGAAGGCCGCATCGCGTCCCGTCAGTGAATACACGGCGCCGATGACGATCGGTTCCGCCGTTTGAGCCGCTCCCCCAGACGGGATCAGAGCCGTCGCCAGCGCGCATACGAGAATCGCAGACAGCACCCGTGTTCCGTTCCGCATGTCATCCATGGCTCCCCTCCTTGCGTCAGCCCGAGACCCTCGGGCCGGATGCCAGGGCCCGATACACCAAGATCGACCCCGCGTACCGCCGGCGCAAGGGCATTCTGTCCGGGATTGTCATCCCTGCTGGACGCGTCAGAACCAATCGTCGATGTACGGTATAGCACGGGGAAACGCGGAGTCGAGATATGTCTGGGCATCTCCCTTCACCGTGATGGCACCGTCGGCGATGAGTTCCCCGGCTGTCTGCAAGCCGGAATACAGGATCGCCATCGTACGGATGTCGGCGCGCAGGGTATCCGGGAGTCGATCGGTGGGGCGGGCCTTGCGCACCCGGGCATATCCGTCGCGCCACTCCACACGCCAGCGTCCCCCATTCCATGGGCTGGTGACATCACTCGTCAGCTCCACCGACAGGAGAGCGTCAAGATCGCGACGGTACATCCGCTGCTCCAGCGCCCCCTTGAAATCGACGAGTTTCAGCATCTTCTTCGGTTTCAGCGCCACGGTGATGCGGGGATCCGTCATGCGGTCGAACAACCGCACGTCCGTGGGCAACCGCCAGACGACCGTGTGCACCTGGTCGCGGTGTGATCGCAACAACTGTAGGATCGCATCGAGGACATCGCTCCCGTTCCAGACGGCTTGGGCGACGGTCAGACGCATCTTGCCGGTCGTCTCATCGCGTCCCAGATTGGTGATGACGAATCCCGCCGGTGTCCGGCCGCGCTCGATCAGGTAGACGCGTTTGATCTCCCGGTGGATGGTCAGATAGCGTATGCGCCAATAGAGGGCGTTGCGCCGGACCGTGCCGAAATAGCGGCTTCCGTATGCCTGATGCAGATCCTCCAGCGTGCGCCATTCCCGTTCGCCGTCGACCAGACGCACACGCAAAGTGCCGACATCGCGCCGCGCGATCTGTTCGGGGGGAATGATGCAGTCATTCATGAAGAAGACGTCGGCGTACCCCATGCTGCCATAGAAGCCGTGTTTGAAGGGCATCAGCGCGGCCAGCGGCCGTCCTTCGGCGCGCATCTGGCGGTGGACGTGGGTCATCAACATGCGGGCCATGCCGCTGTTGCGGCATTCCGGTGCGGTCGCCACCGCCGCGACACCGCCCATGGGCACAAATCCCTCCCCCACGCGCATCTCATAGGGATAGTACCACAGGCCGGTGCACAGACGGTTCTGCTCGAAGGCACCCCAGGTATGCGCGAGATGATGGCTGACCCACGAGGTGTAGAATGGGACGTACTCCGGCGGCATATCAAAGCAGTACCGGCAGAGTTCGCCGTACGCTTCAAGGTCGGCGCGTTGCAGCGAGCGGATCGCGATCATCGCTTTCCTCCGGTCATGATGGGGGCAATCTACGAGGTCGCATCACGATGAACCAATGAAGAACTCCCCCACCCGCCCACCTGCGGCGGGCGACCTCTCCCCCTCGACCCGGCTCGGGGCAAGCCGGAGGGAGAGGTTATCACGTTCATCGTACCAGGTGAAGACTGTACCGGAAGAAAGACCATGGTGAAATCAATTGGCCGGCACGGTGGCGGGAGCAACACCCGGCCGGGAGACCATCTGCCGCATCCGGACGCGCTCGACGATGACCTCGATCTCGCGCGGCTTGATCGGCTTGGTCACGTATTCATCGGCGCCGAGCGACTTGGCCTCGTCGGACGTATGCACATCGCCGAATCCGGTCATGACAATCACAGCGGTATGCGGGAACCGGGCTTTGATCTGAATCAGAAGCTCGATGCCGCTCATGTGCGGCATGCGGATGTCGGTGATGACAATGTCGGTGCGATGCTTCTCAATCTTCGTCAGGGCGGACTGACCGTCGGGCGCTTCGTGGATGACAGGATACCCTTCGCGCAACAGGATCTCGCGGATCATCCGGCGGACCAACGGCTCGTCGTCGACGATGAGGATTCGGGCACGCGATTTCACAGCCCCCCCAAGCGGGCCAGGTACCTCCGCCTCGGCATCTTTGATACGTTATCGGACGCGAGGCGCCAGTCTTGACAGCGGGGCTCGCTGCAACCGGCTGCACAATCCTCACGGACTATCGTAATGACCGGCAAACAAGGGGCTTAAGCCCCTTGTTCACCCACGCAATGCCGAGCCGCAGTCTTAACGAGGTTGTGCAACCGACTCTGCGCTATCGTGGCGATCGCGCGGCCGTGCTACCACGGGATCGGTTGGCTTGTGCCCAGGCCCGGCCCGAGGAGAATGGCGTTTTCCAAAAGCCGCTTGGTGCCGTGGAAGTACGCGCGGAAGAAGGGATCGCCCGCGAAAAGGACGATCTGTCCCTTCTCGACGCGCTCCCGTGTTGCATATGCCGTCTTGGCCCATCGTTCTCGCGCCTCCGGCCACATCAAGCCGGACAGGCGCAATTGGGATGCCGTCGCCAGGCGCGCCGGCGCCTCGACCGGATCCTTGGCGAGCAGTGCCTGACGAGTGTAGAGCAACGCGGAGGCGTGATCACCGACGCCGAAATTCAACCAGTGCTCGGGATTGAGGTCGAGACGGACGATGACTCCCTCCGGTGCGAACAGGCGTGCCCGCTGATCGCGGCGTTCGAGTTCTTTTTTCTCCAGTTTCTGCGGAGGCTTGGCTTCCTTGGGGGCAACGGTGACCGGTGTCCCGCGCCAGACGGCATTGGTGTCAACGGTGGCCAGAAACGCGGCGCGCTCGTCCTGATAGGCCTGATCGTATTCGTCCAGTTTCTCGAGCACGGCGCCTTTCTCGCGCGCGGCGGACAGGCCGCTGGCCGAATCGGCGCAGAAGTAAGCCGCTTGGTTCAGAGCCATCAAGGTTCCTCCGGCTTTGACCCACGTGCGCAATTGCTCCAGCCCCGCCGGTCCCAATTCCATGCGCAGACCGCCCGCGCCGCCCCAGTAGGACGGCAGGATCAAGACGTTGTAATGGGACAGATCGTAGCGAGACAACTGACTGATGTCGAGCAGGGAGTGACGGACCTTCAACCGCTGATCCAGCAGGTACCACAACGAGCCGGAACTCGTGAAGTCGATGCCGGTGCCGACGAACAGACCGATCCGCGGCTGTGTCAGCAACTCGAATTCGTCCGAGCCGAGGTCCGGTCCCGACGAGGCGGCGTTGCTGGAGACGCCGATGAAGTCCACGCCGGTCGAGCGGGCGATGACCGCCAGACGGTCGGCCAGATCGGGTGGGTTCTCGGATCGGCGCAGGAGGAATGTCCCGGCGGCATACATGATCGAGTCGTGGACCAACGGCTTCATCGCAACTCGGACTTGCAGACTGTCCTCCAGCAGCGCGGCCAGGGCGATGCTGCTGCGATCGTCCATCGTTGTCAGCAGGAAGCCGTATCCAGCGTCGGCACGGCGCACGGCCCCGGTCGGGGAGATGGCCGTGGTGTCATACGGTTCCGTCCGCACGCCCGGCATGGCATCGGCATGACTGATGTCCAGCGCGTAGGCGTGGGAGAGCGACCAACTGCTGACTTCATACAGTCGTGTTCCCTTTCCCTTCTCCAGTTCCCGCCGCTCCTCCTGGAGGAACTCCGAGGATAAGTGCGTGTCGAACTCGAGGATGGCCTGTGCCAGCAATCCGCGCGGCTGGGCCAAGGGGACAAGGTAGGTCCCCGCGGGAAAGCGTCGCGTACGGCGCTCGCCCTGTGCTGATATAACAGTGGCCTGGAAGGACTCGAAGGCCCTCTCCACACGGAGACCGTGCCGTTTCAGTGTTGTCAGGAATTCCCCTTCCCGACCGCTGTTGCCCGACGGTGCCAGGATGAAGGCGCCTCGTCCGGCGCGTGTGGCACCGGCGGCGCCGTCGCGGTGGAAGCGGGCATAGTCGCCCAGCAACCCGGTCCGGTGATCGGCCGCCGTCGTGAGATTGGCCAGTGAACTGACGGACTGTTGGGCGACCGCACGGGCGTAGGTCAGCGTCGTCCCATCCGGACGCTTGACACCGGCCCCTTGCACGCCGGCCTGTTCATAGAGAATCCCAACGGCGCCCAGGTAGAGGCACCACCCGTTCGTGTATCCGGGATACCACTCCTCGTACCAGCCGCGCGTGTAGTAGCTCCAGCCGTGGCGATCGAACGCCCTGCCCTGATCGGCGGCGAACACGTTCCACCATGTCCGAATCGTGCTGGTGATATTGGGGTTGATCGGTTCGCGCGGCGGCGAAAACAGGAAGCTGGAGAACGGCCACATCTCATGCGCATCGACCAGCAACTGCGGATTCCAATGCAGGATCGCGGCGGTGCGGGCGCGTGTTTCGGACAAGACCAACGGCAGCCAGTCGCGGTTCATGTCGAAGAGGTAGTGGTTGCCGCGCCCCCACGGCCAGAAGCCGTCATGTTGCAGACTCTGCGCGTCCAAGGAGGGGACCTGTCCGGCCAGAGAGAACACCTGCGCCAGAAACCGTTCGCGGCCGTCCGGATTCTGACTGGGATCGATAAGAACCAGCACGCTGTCGCGGATGCGTCGCGTCGCCGCATCGTCGGCCGCGACGAGGTGATAGGCCACCCACAGCGACGCATCGACGCCGGAAAGTTCATCGCCATGGATGGAATATCCCATCCAAGCGATGACCGGTGAGGACTTCAGGGTAACGTCGCCGCCGGCCACCATGCCCGTTGCCGGCGGATCGGCCAGACTGGCGATATGGGCGCGGATCGTCTCACGGTCGGTGAGGTTCTTCTCGGAGCTGATGACCATATAGTAGAGCGTCCGCCCTTCGTAGGTTGCTCCCATGGGGATCAACTCGGCCCGGGGCGAAGCATCGGCCAGGGCGCGCAAGTAGGTGACCGCCTGATCGTAATGAACCGGGCGCGTGCCCAGCGCGAAGCCGAGGATGGACTCGGGCGCGGGGACGGACGGGTCGTATGTCACGTCGGCGAAGTACGTGTTGACGCGTTCCGAGCCGAACAGCGGCAATGCGACAGGAAGGGGATCGGCCGCTTGTGCCGTCGCGGCGAGGCAGACGAGTGCCGCAGTACATGCCGCATGGAGGCGGCCCACGATCGCTCCACCAGGTTTCAGGTTCATGTCAGCGTCCTTTCGTTGAATGCCAAAGTCACGTGAGGGAATATGCGCTGCGCGGCGTCGCAGGTCATGCGGATTCATGATCGTACAAACCGAACGGGCGGAGGAGATCCCCGATCCGCCTACGGCGCCGTGCCTGCCGGCAGGCAGGGATCGACCTCTCCCGTAGGGAGAGGTTATCAGATTCGCGGTCACGGCGAAAGGGGCAGCTCGTAGCTGTAGGTCAGGAGCCCTGTGCTCCTGACTCGTGGACCGGCGGTGCGTGCGAAGCGCGCACCCTGCATGCCATGGATTGAGGACAGCGGGCTTTCAGCCCGCCGGCGGTGGTTTATGAGAAAAGGGGCAGCCCGTTGTGGGCTGCCCCCCTCGCGGTCGAATCTATGGTCGCGCTCTATTGCAGCTCGGCGTCTGCATAGGTGATCTGGCCGAGGTTGAGTGCCTTGATCCCGGCTTCGATCTTGGCGCGATCGCCGACAACGACGATCAACACCGCATCGGGATGAACGTGGTCTTTGGCGGCCTGGGTCGCGGTCGCGCCATCAATGGCGCGTACCCGGTTCTGATAGGTCTGCCATTCGTCATCCGGCAGGCCGAGCGTGATGATGCTGCCCATGCTCCCGGCGACGGCGCCGATCGAGGAGAAATAGTCCTGGGGGAACCCCTTGATCATGTTGTTCTTGCTGTCGGCCAGCTCGGCATCGGACAGGGGGCGCGGCCCGAGGACATCGCGCAGCTCTTTCATCATCTGCACGAGCGCGGAATCGGTGAATCGGGTTTCCACCGGCGCATAGACCACAAATGGTCCGATGCCGCGTCGCGACGAGAAGAACGACCCGGCGCCATAGGTGTACCCCTTGTCCTCGCGCAGATTCATGTTGATGCGACTGGTGAACATCCCGCCGAGGGCATTGTTCATGACAGAGGTTGCCATGAAATCCGGGTCATTGCGGCGGAGCCCCAGACTGCCGGCCATGACGACGCTCTGGGCCGCTCCGGGCTTATCGACAATCAGAATCTTCGTCTGCGAGACCGGTTGCGGATCCGGGACCTCTGGCGAGGCGACCGTGCCGGGCTGCCATCCCTTGAAGGCCTTTTCGAGCGCGGCCTGCGCCTCGGCCATCGTCATGTCGCCACTGACAACGAAGGCGGCGTTGTTGGGATGGTAGTTGGCATCGTAGTAGCGCACCAGGTCATCGCGTGTGATCGCCTTGATCGAGGCCTCAGTCCCCGAGCCGGTGTACGGTTGGCCATAGGGATGATTGGGACCAAACAGGGCACGCGAGAAGGTCTTGTAGGCCACCGTGAAGGGCTCTTTCGATTCCTGCATGATGCGGCCCAAATAGAGCTGCCGACGGCGCTCCAGTTCCTCGTTTGGGAAGGTCGGGTTGAGCACGACATCGGCCATGAGTGCCAGGGCGGGATCGATATTGCGCTTCAGAACGTTCAATGAGACCGACGAGCCGTCAAAGGAACTGCCGGTTCCCAACGAAGCGCCCAGCGACTTGGCTTCCTCGGAGATCTGCAGGGCCGTGCGTGTCTTGGTTCCCTCGTCCAGCAACTCGGCGGTGAGCGAGGCAGCGCCGGGGCGATCGGCGGGATCGGCGGCCCAGCCGCTCTTGAGCACAAGATTCAACTGAACCAGCGGCAGCTTGTGGTCCTCGACCAACCAGAGGTCCATGCCGTTCGTCAGCTTGGTCTTCTCTATGGTCGGCGGCGTGAAGGTCGGATCCGGCATCGGCGCGGGTTCCTGGGCACGGTCGATCTCCGTCTCGCCCGCCGCCAATGTCCCCTGCGGAAATACTTCGAAGATCAGCCGTCGATCGAGCAGAACGTACTGCTTGGCGACTCGTTGCACATCGGCCGCGGTCGCCCGTGAGTAGCGGTCGAGGTCCCACTGGAACTTGTTGGGCTCGCCCAAGAACGTGTTGTATGCATTCAGCATGTCGGCGCGGCCGCCGAAGCTGCCCACGCGCTCCATGCGCCGGACGAATCCGGCCTCGTAGGCTGTCTGCGCCTGAGCCAGTTCGGTTGCCGTGATCCCGGTCGCCAGTACCTTGCGCAGTTCCTCGTCGATGGCCGATTCCAGCTCCGCCAACGTGTGCCCCTGGCGCGCCGTGGCAATGATGTTGAACGATCCGCTCACTTCGCCGGATGACTGATAGGCACGGACGTCCTGTGCGATCTGCTTCTCATACACGAGCGACTTGTAGAGCCGCGATGTCTTACCCGACGTGAGCACGTTCGCCAGCAGGTCCAGTTCGGCGTCGCCCGGCATGTAACCGGCGGGTGTATGCCACATCATGTAGACACGGGGCAGATTGACGTTATCCTCGGCGGTGCCGCGGCGAACGCCATCGAACGTCGGAATCCACGTCTGCACGCGGTCGACCGGCGGTCCCGGCGGAATGTTCGCGAAGTACTTCTCGACGAGCTTCTTGGCCGCGGCCGGGTCAAAATCACCGGCAATGCACAACGAGGCATTGTTCGGCGTGTAGTACGACTTGAAGAAGTTCTTCACGTCATCCAGCGACGCCGCCGACAGATCCTCCATGCTCCCGATCACCGTGTGCGCGTAGGGATGTCCCTCGGGATATTGCAGCGGGACCACGAGCTCCTCGACCTTGCCGTACGGCTCGTTCTCCAGCCCCTGCCGACGCTCGTTCTTCACAACGTCGCGCTGGTTGTCGAGCTTCTCCTGCGTCATCGAGGGAAGCAGAAAGCCCATACGGTCGGATTCCAGCCAGAGCGCCAGTTCCAGGTAGTTGCTGGGGACGTCCTCGAAGTAGTTGGTCCGATCCTCGGTCGTGCTGCCATTGACGCCGCCGCCGATCTTCTCCAGCGGTTCGAAATACTCTCCCTCGTGGTGCTCCGAGCCCTGGAACATCATGTGCTCAAAAAGGTGGGCGAATCCGGTCCGACGCGGCTGCTCGTTCTTGGAGCCGACGTGATACCAGATGTTCACCGCAACCGTTGGCAGCGTGTGGTCCTCATGCAGGATCACATCGAGCCCGTTGGGGAGTTCGTATTTCTCCACCTGGAGGGGCGGCAACGTGGCCGCAGACACAAGGCCCGCCGCCAGCAATGCGCCGACGATCAGGACAATCATGGTCGTGGAACGTGCCTTCATTCCTCTGCTCCTTTTCTGTACGCTTGGGGTTATGTAGACACTCGATCATCCGCTATGCTTCAAAGGCCCACAACGCAGTAAGCTGTTAACATGGACGACTGAAAGCCAGCGGAATCCGCCGGGCTTGTGTCGAGAAATGCGCCGTATGCGCTTGCGGCTCACGCGGATACGGCATTCGGTTCGTGTGGTGGTTCGGGTGCCGAAGGGGACAACAACTGCCGTGTCCCGGACAGACTACATGATCATGGCCCTCTACGCCTGATGGTCTCTATTGAGCATCACTGGAACGCAACAAAGACCGTATCCCGGCTGATCGTGAGTGTGCCGGCGGCACCGGTGACATTCAGTTCATCACCGACGGTCAACCGGAGAGAGTCCTGGATGGCGTGTGTTTCCGCGTCGTGTGGGAGCGCGTGTCCATCGACGACGATTTCTGACGGCAGCACGTCCATGAACACTTCAACGGTGATGGTCTTGCCGTCCGCGGCACGGGAGTAGATGAGTCCACGACCCCGCACGGTGACGGCCGCCGGTCCGGTCTTGACGAGGAAGCGATCGGCCTGCTCGTACAACGCGGTCTGTCCGGCATCGCTGTAGAGAACCTTGTGCGACGATGCCGAGCTTTTGGAGACGCCTCTCTTCACGGCGGCCGCGATGCGATACGCGATCCGTCCGGAAGAGCGGATCTGGCGCGCCAGTGTTTCGATCTGCCGATTGTGGTCGTCGATGTTTGCCGCCGCCGCCGTCAGGATCTGCGCGAAGGCGAACTCCTGTTCGACGGCCGCCAGCTCGCGGCGGCGGCTGTCGGCATCGCCGATGGGACCGATGGATTGCTCCAGGGTACCGTGGAACAGGAAACTGGAATCGGCGGTCGCCTGTCCCTTCCAGTCCGCGCCGAGATAGTCCAACAGGTACCCCACGGCGGCACCGTTGTCATAGATGCGAAGCCGGGGCATGGTGACGGGCGCGATCGCTCCGCCCCGCAAATGCTCCAGTATGCCGTCGTGGACTGTCTGGAGGACTTCCTTGTGTGAGTGGTAGGGATCGAATCGTGTGCATCGGCGGAATTCGGTCGGTGCGTACCCCCGGGTCCGTCCGGCCTCCTCACAGCGTTTCTCCACGTAGAAGGCGGTGTTCTCCTTGCGTTCCTCGCTCTGCTCGTGTTCTCGAACAAATGGCGGAGCGACCTTTAGCCGCCGGTCGCGCACGATGACGAACTGGCGTGCCCGCCGCAGGACCTCATCACGGTCATCGACGATCAGAGCGTCCACGGCTTTGGCCAGGATCAGGTTCTCCAGTGTGGCCAGAGTATTGTTCTGCACGATCGTGATGGGATAGAGCTTCTCATCGGTGTCGGCCCGGTCACGGAACATCATCGCCTGAAACGTGTGAAACGCCTCGTGCGCCACGAAACGGAAGAAGCGTCCCTCCCGCGTGCTGTCATCGTCATAGGGACAGACGAACGTCGCCTGCCCGTTGAAGTCCATCTCGGTCCAGAACTGGCCGGTAAGATCGCCCACCCGTCCCCGGTGAACATACACAGGGTTTTGAAACGCCCAGGGTAACCCGATGGCGGGCTCGAACTCCGGCGGCGGATTCGGGTGATTGAACAGGAAGGCAATGCTGTCAGGACGGTAGAGGAGAATCGGCACGCGGTTGTAATCGAGCCCCGGCCAGATGCTGTCTCCCAAGGCCCGACTGAGGTGAAAGATCTCCCGCATGTAGGCGAGGTACGTCGAGTCGGTCCGAGACACTACAAAGGTCGACTCCTGCGCGGCGGCAGTCGATGTGACGAGCGGCGCGCACAGAGGCAAGAGCAACGGCATGAGCATGGTTGCAGATCGCCGCCAGACCGGGCCGCGGATGACATGTAGGATGCCCATGGTCTTCCCTCCGTCTTGCCTCACTTGGAACCCCAAGGCCGGGTCACGCCGGGTCCGGTAGTGTGCCGCCCTCTCCGGACGCGATGCCCTTCCCTCGTTTAACGAACATGGAGGCGGAAAGTTACAGTTGGTGGCCCTGGATCACGTCCGCATGATCGGCCCACACGTCGCTACTGCGTGCAAGGCCGGCAGACCATGGTCCATGGGCTGGACCCCCGGAAGGCCACAGCGACGATGCGCACAACGTCGATGACGTCGGTCGACCCATTGCAGTCGACGTCTGTCACCGGCAGGCCGCAGGCGGGATTCGGGTCCAAGGTGGGATCGGTACCGCGAAAGGCGACGTCGACGGTCTTGACGACATCAGTGATGTTGGTCACGCTGTCGCACTGCGGGTCGCCGTGGCAACGGCAACTGAAAGTTGCTGTCAGCTCCGCCATCTCCCGGATGTACGTGAAGTGCAAATCGGGATGATCGGGATTGAGTCGTCCGGAAACCCAGTTGGGGTACTGTGATGTATCGCTGAATTGGTAGACCGTATTGACCGGGTTTCCCATGTCGTCGCCGTTCATCCGTGTCCAGCAGGCCACTCCCCCTCCGCCGGCGGACGATGACGTGGCGGAGTCGATCATCTCAATTGCATGACGGAAGTAGCCGGAATCCTGCGCGTGATCATCCTCGGCCTGCATGCGCAGGTAGTAGCCGGGATAATCGCCGATGTAACGCACCGCCTCGCGCTCGGACCAGTAGGCGACATTCTCAGGCGATGGGTCTGTGACCGTGCTGAGGTGGCCGCAGACGGCGACCTCATGCCCGGCATCGTAGAACGTGATCACGCGGTTGTCGTGCGGCCCCTCCTGGTCGACCAGATAGGCGACCGGGAGCTCGGGGTAGCGTCCCAACGCCCCGGCGCCAATGGCGATGCCGAATGATGATGTCTCGACACCGATGTTGCCGCGATCGACATTCGCGAGGCCGGCGGTATGTTCCACGATCGCCTTCAGATCATCCTGATGCGTCCAGCCGTTGCAGTCCTCGACTCCCTCACTCAGTAGGTTGCCGGGCTGGCCGGTGCCGCGGCCCTCGGGATTGAAAACGACCACCACGAAGCCGCCGGCGGCGAGATCTCGATAGCCGGCATTGTCGGCCAATGGCGCCCCCGGTCCGGTTCCGCCGGGGACGGCGATCAGGGATGGGAAACGCTGCCCCGGATAGAGCGCGGAAATCGGCTGCACGATCCGCGTGTAGAGAAGGTTGCCATTGGGGGCGGCAACCCATGTCTCCAACGTTTCAATCGTGTAGGTGCCAACGGTGTCGGGCACACAGTCGTAGCGAAACGGTTGCGCCATATACTGCGTTCGCCACGTCTGCGCGGTCTGTGTCAACGTTGACCAGATGATCCGGCCCGATGCCACCACCGGTGCCAGCGAGTCGATGAAGCTGCCCAGCGCAACGATGCTCTGGGGCGTCATCCAATCCTGAATCATCATCAGATTCGCGGTGTAGAACCCGTCAGCCGGGACACGTTCCGCCTCGATGTCATCGAGCAGTTGCACCAGCCCCGGCTGGCCGCCACAGCCGCCGCCGATGTACAGAAGCCGTCGATTGGGGTCATCGGTGTAGAAACTGTAGCGGTCCTGCGGCCGCCAGATTCCCGAGGAACGGTCGTCCTCTCCCTGATGCTGAAATGTCGCCGCACCCCAGAGATGGTCGGCCCGCCAGAAATATGACGGATGGATCCAGCCGTTGATGCCGTTCTCGTGCTGTTCCCAACCCTGTGGATTGTCGGGAGGATTGTAGAGAAAACCGCCCACGTTCTTGGATGGAGTAATGCCAAGCTGCTCGATCAGGTAGGCGACATCGGCATAGTTGTACTGCGTTTCGTGGGCGTGTGAGTCGATCTCGACCCCCAGGTCCTCCTTCATCCAACGGACAATGTTCTTGCCATTGGTATTGGCCGTCACGACACCGGTGTCGAACTGCGCCACCGCCTTCAGGTAGTTCCAATCGGATTGGAAGTTGAAGGCGGCGTTGCGGCTGCGAATCGTCTCCGCCAGCAGCTTCACCAGATTCCGATTCTGAAGGTAGTAATTGATGTCCGCAGTGTAATCAGGGCGGCCGCCAAGCGGCTCCTCATTATGGCTGACGATCGTGAGAAAGACCGGGGGCAGAGCCGGTGGCGATGCACTCTGCAATGCCCCTGCGGCCGTGGCGCCCAGAAGCAATACTCCGGCGCACCCCAGCGCCGGCACCAAATGTCGAACGTCTGTAAGCATGGATGACTCCATGGATGGATGGACAACTGGAGCGGTGCGAGCGCATGCCACCGCCACCGATGACAAAATGAATACGAAATGGGTCGACGTCAAGAGATTCCGGGCAATCCTGCTTCTTGAAATCGGACTGTCGCCTCGTGAGGATCACGCTGCTCGTCCTTGCATGGGTGAACAAGGGGCTTAAGCCCCTTGTTTGCCGGTCGTTGATCCGGTCTGGGAGGGGACGGCTTTACTTCTGCTGGGCGTGGAAGGCGCGGATGTACTCCCACGCCTCGCGGGCGGTTTCGGCGTAGCGGAACAGTTCGGCGTCGTGCTGGTCGATCACACCTTCGGCGACCAGCTGATCGAAGTGGATGATGCTGCTCCAGAACTGGCGTCCCATCAGCACGATCGGCAAGGCGGGGATCTTCTGTGTTTGCACCAGCGTCAGCGCCTCGAAGAGCTCGTCCATGGTGCCGAAGCCGCCGGGGAAGGCGACCAGCCCCTTGGCGCGCAGCAGGAAATGCATCTTGCGGATGGCGAAGTAGCGAAACTGGAAACAGAGCTCGGGTGTGATGTAAGAATTCGGTTCCTGTTCGTGCGGCAGTGTGATGTTCAGCCCGATGCTCTCCGCGCCGACCTCGTAGGCGCCGCGGTTGGCGGCCTCCATGATCCCCGGCCCTCCCCCGGTGATGATGACGTAGTCATAGTGCTCGTTGCGACGGTCGGCCTCCGACACCAAGCGTCCGAACGTGCGCGCCTCGTCGTAGAATCGCGCGTTGGACAGCAGTCGACGCGCCGCTTCCAGGCGAATGCGCAAGGTTGGGTCGTCCGCCTGAAGAGCCACGTCCTTCTCCATGGCGGCGACCCGACGCTCCGCTTCGGTCCGTTCGACCAGACGCGTGCTCCCGAAGACGACGATGGTCGAGCGAATCCGATGGTTGATGAAGGCCAGTTCCGGCTTGAGCAACTCCAATTGCAGGCGGACCGGGCGCAGTTCGTCGCGGTTGAGGAATTCCAGGTCCTCATTAGCCTTGCGATAGGCCGCCGAGTGCTCCCACCAATGATAGTCGGGGTGCAGATCATCCATACGTGCTGTCCCTTCATCCGCGACAGGCCAGACGCCCGCGCATGCGCAAAGACCCCTTCCCGGCCGGTGAGGGCAAGCGGAAATATGACGGCGCCCGCAGGGGTGATCGCACGTCAGGGGGCAATCAACCGTCGGGCCACGAGGTAGGGAATGATCACGTACAGGGTCAGATCACGGACGGCGTAGTAGCAGATCACGGCAAGCACCAGCTTCCAGCCGTACCGTCGGTAGAGAAGACGTAGACGGACGCGGAGACGCCGAGCGCGTGACCACTCGGCCGAGTCGGGGAGCGGCGACCGGAAGTCGGTGGTGATCTGTCCCCACACCTTCCGCGCCCGATGGAGCGCTCCCCGTGGTCCGCCGGTGGGCGCGCCGCCCGGCTCAACCGGCGAAGACTTCATACTTCTCGACCTTGGATGTCAGCGCCATCCGGCCGTCGCCGTCGCGGAACTCGTCGACCCGACGGTGACCCTCCGCGTACTCCGGGCTCTTGGTCCATCCCTCAAAGGCTGCCTCGGACTCCCAATGGGTCATCACGATGTACTCATCACCCGACGTGGGGCGCAGGATTTCGGCCCGGATGAAGCCCGGCCGGCGATCGACGGCCTTCGCGCGTGTTGCAAACGCATGCTCGAACTTCTCGCGGAATTCGGGTGGAACGGTCATTCGATTCATCATCACAAACATGAGATACCTCCCGGCGGGACACTACGCGGCGCTTGCCGGGCAGTCAAGGAGATTGCGGACCAATTGTGTCAGAGTTCTCGGCGGCGCCTTCGCCCTGTGTCGGAGACGGGATTTGATGCCACCCCAAAAGAGCGGGGGATCCTCGAAGGGATCCCCCGCTTGTATTACCGCGTTTGCCGTCGACTGGCTATGGGCATTCGCGCGGCGTTGGCGGTGGCGTGGCGCAGGGTCGGCAGAACTCAGCAGCCGGATCGGCACCACGGAACGAAACGTTGACCATCTTCACGACGTCCTGGATCGTTGTCCGACCATCGCAGTTCACATCCGTGCGCGAAGCCGGGCAACCGTCATCGCAGGTTCCCGGAAGGCCGCGGAATGCGACTCCGACCGCGGCGACCACATCCTGGACGTTGTGCACCCCGTCGCAGTTCGGATCGCCATGACACGGGCAGCTACACGCGACGTAGACGCAGGAGGCAGCCGTGCCGAAGCAGGTCGTCGCTCCCGGACAGGTGGCGATGTTCCAGCAGGTCGCGGCATGATCGCAGGTCAGGTTGCCCGGACAGGTGGCCTGGCCGAAGCAGGTCACCGCGCCGGCGGCGCAGGTTTGGAAGCCGGGGCAACTGCTGGTGCCCGGACATGTGACAAAGCCGACACAGGTCTGACCATCGGCGCATGTCGCGGTCCCGGGGCACGTCACATGCCCGTCGCAGGTCTCAGTGTAATGACAGGTCGCGGACCCTTCACAGGTGATGTTCCCCTGGCACGTCGTGGCCGCGAAGCATGTGGGCGCTCCCTCGCAGGTCACGAAGGTGCACGTGGGCAGGTTCACGCATGTCGGCGAACCGTGGCAGGTGCTCGACCAGTTACAGGTCGCCATGCCACCGCACGTGACACCGGTCGCGTCGCAGCTCGGCGAGTGCTGGCATGTTGAGAGACCCGGACAGGTCGGGAACTGGCTGCAGGTTTGCATCGATCCGCAGGTCGGCAACCCAAACTGACATGTCGTCGTCCCCTCGCAGGTCGCATAGCCGGGCGAGGTGGGATTGTTCGGACAGGTGGCCGCACCGGCGCAGGTCGCTGTCCCTTCACAGGTCTCGAATCCGGGACAGGTCTGCACGTCCTTACAGGTCGGTGCTCCTGGGCAGGTTGCCTGATGGCAGGTCGCTGTGCTCGGGCAGGTGACTGTGCCATGACAGGAGACCATCGCTCCGCAGGTCGCAATATCGGCGGCGGCGCAGGAGATCGCTGCGGCGCAGGTCTGGTTGCCGTTGCATGTGCTCTGGCCGGGGCAGGTGGCCAGTCCCCAACACGACGCTGCTGTGCCGCATGTCGGGCTGGGAGCGCATGTCACTGCGCCCTGGCAACTGGCGAAGCCGACGCAGGTCGCGGCATCCGTGCAGGTCTGGAAGCCGTGGCAGGTCGCCGTCCCCCAGCACGTCGTCGTTCCGTTGCACGACGGCGTGTTGGGACAGGTCGGCTGGCCGGAGCACGTTGTGCTGGCCTTGCAGGTGAATGTCCCTTTGCAGGTCGCCGTACCCGGGCAGGTCGCGATGTTTGTGCACGTCAGCGAACCCGCACAGGTGATCTGTGTGGCGCAGGTAACAACGGTGGCCGCGCACGATGCGGTTCCGTCACAGGTCGGCGAACCGGCGCAGGTGGCGAACGGCGCGCATGTGTGCGACCCCTTGCAGGTTGGCGTTCCGGGACACGTTGCCAGATGCAGACAGGTCGCCGACTGCAAGCAGGTGATCGCACCCGGACAGGTCGCGAATCCCGTGCACGTCGTCTGCTGACATGTGATCGTTCCGGGGCAGGTCGTCGCATCAACGCACGTCGCAGCCCCGGGACAGGTCGCCGTGGCGCAGGTGCTGTTATCGATGCAGGTTGGGGAATGATCGCACGTATTCGACCAGGCACAGGTCAAGGTCCCGGCGCAGGTGCTGGTCCCGGCGCAACTTATCGTGCCCTGACAGGTCTGGTTCCCAGTGCAGGTCGGGAATTGCGTGCAGGTCGTTTGGGTGCCGCAGGTCGGTGAGGTGGCGCTACACGTTGTCGTGCCCTCGCAGGTTGGCGCTCCGGGACAGGTCGTCCCCGCGGCACCGCAGGTCGTCGCGCCCGCGCAGGTCGGCGTCCCTTCGCAGGTATTGTAGCCGGGACAGGTGGCTTCATCTTTGCAGGTGTGCGTCCCGGCACAGGTGGCGGTCCCGTCGCACGAGGCCGAATTCACACAGGTCGGAACGTTCTCGCAGGTCGGCGCCGTAGCGCATGTGTTGATGCCCGGACAGGTAGCAGCACCGCAAGTCGAGGTGCCGGGGCAGGTCACGGCAGCATCACAGGTAGGTGCCCCGTGGCATGTGGCGGCAGCATCGCAGGTCGACATGCCGGGGCAGGTCGTGGTCCCGTCGCACGAGGCCGTACCTGGACAGGTTCCGACGGCTGCGCACGTGTTGGTTCCATCGCATGATACCGTCCCGGGACACGTTGATGTCCCTGGGCAAGTGGTGACACCATCGCAGGTGTTGGTGCCGGTGCAGGTCGGGAAGCCCGGCATGGTCGGATGACCGCAATCAGGACCACCGTCGCAGGTCGTCGTGCCGTCGCACGTCGGCTTCAGGTCGCACGTCGGCGTACCATTGCAGGTCGCAGAGCCGTCGCAGGTCGAACTCGGCGGCAGGGTCGCCATGGCCATTTGTGGCGGCTGAGCCGGCGTCGCCGGTCCCTGCTTCACCGGTGTTGCAACCGGACGGTCTTCGCCGTCCAACCGGGCCACCGATGTTTGCAGGCTCTGCTGGAACAGCGGCGAGGGCTGCGGATCACTACTGGCGTGGACGGCGACAAGCGGTAGAAGTGCGGAGAACAGAACGAGGACGGTGAGCAGGCCGCGACATCGACTCCGACATCGGGCCAGCCCGGTAGTTCGTACACCCTGACACTGGTCTGGCATGGCGCGCCTCCTGGTTCCTTGAGACCGTCCTGGAACGTTAAAACGACGCTGGAATTGTAAAATCTTCGTTTCTCAGACAAGGCACACAACCGGCCGAAGACTGCCGCGCCTGACCCCATAAAAGCCGACAAGATTAATCCTGTCAAGGGAATAATGCGAAAAACGTGATAGATGTTGAAGATATTGTTCAAAATCCTCCTGCGGTATATCGGGACGTGACGCGCCTCCTTCCCCACTGGGAGGATGTCCCGGGGCGAATCATGATCAGAAGTGTCGCATATGGTGTTGTCGCCGTTGCGCTTGTGGCCATCAGCCGCCGTCGCTAGATGATCAAGGGGCGTCCCGGAGTTCGGGACGCCCCTGAGGTGTGATTAGCGGGAGCCAATCAGTTGTTTACGGGCAGTTGCTCGGGTAGGGATTGCAGGCGCACGGGTCGCAGATCTCGATCGACGGGTCGCCGCCGCGGAAGGCCACATTGACCATCCGCACCACGTCCTGCACCGTGCAAACGCCGTCACAATTCAGATCGGTGCGCTGTGCCGGGTTCCCCTGTACACAAGTCGGATCATATGTAGGTGCAGCGCCACGGAATGCGACATTGACCGTCGCGACCACATCCTGCACGTTCGGGACTCCATCGCACACCGGATCGCCATGGCATGGGCACAGACAGATCTGAGCACACAGCGGTGGACAGGTGTTGTAGCCGGCACAGGTTACGATCCCGGCGCAGGTCATCTGCGGGGCGCACGTCTCCGTCCCAGGGCACGTGGTCGTTCCGGGGCACGTCGCATTCGGATAGCATGTCGGCAGTCCGTTGCAGGTGGGCGTACCCTGACATGTCGCGACCGCCGCGCAAGTCGCATTACCGGGACAGGTCGCCGCGCCAGGGCAGGTTGCGACTCCCCAGCACGTCGCCGGGGCACCACAGGTCGGATTCGGAGCGCAGGTCACCGCGCCACAACTCGGGAACCCTGGACATGTTTGGTGACCGGGGCAGGTGTTCGCTCCATCGCAGGTCGCGGCGCCGGGGCAACTCTGGGTTCCGGGACAGGTCGATTCGCCCGGACAGGTCACCCAACCTTCGCACGAGAACGATCCAATGCAGGTCGTCGTCCCCTCGCAGCTCGGGTATCCGGGGGATGTCGGATTGTGCGGGCAGGTTGGTCCCTCGGCACACGTCGCCGTGCCCAAGCATGTCTTATAGCCGGGGCAAGTAGACATGTCGGAGCAGGTGCTTGATCCGGGACACGTGAGCTCTGGTCGGCAGGTCGGTGCGCCGGGGCAGGTCTGGTTTCCTGCGCATGTGGATGATCCGGAGCAAGTCATGGCGCCAGCGCACGTGGCTGTGCCGCTGCAGGTCTCGGCACCAGGGCAGGTCTGGACATCGGGGCAGGTCGGCGATCCTTTGCAGGTGTAATATCCCTCGCACGTTTCGGTGTAATGGCAGGTTGGCCCACCGGCGCACGTATAGTAGCCCGCACAGGTGGTTCCTTCAGGACAGGTAAAAGCACCGGGGCAGGTGGCCACATCACATGTTTCCGACCCCATGCATGTCGGCGTCCCAGAGCAAGTCGTGCCCCAGTTACAGGTGGCCGTGCCATCGCAGGTGGGGCTCCCCGGCCCGGCGCAAGTGATCCAGCCCGGACACGTCGTCGCCACGCCACAGGTATACGCGAAGAGACACGTGGGCATCTCGGTGCATGTCGGCCCCTGTGCGCAGGTTGTCGTCCCCGGACAAGTGGGATAGCCCGGTGACGTCGGCTGCCACGGGCACGTGGGACCGTTCTGGCAGGTCGCGGTTCCCAAGCAGGTCGCTTCGCCGGGGCAAGTCTCTACTCCCGGACACGTGGTAGTCCCTGGGCAGGTGGTCTCACCGACACAGGTGAATGTTCCGACGCAAGTCGCTTGACCGGGCATCGTCGCCACACAGGGATCATCACACGTGGCCGTGCCCAGGCATGTTGAGTAACCCGGGCATGTCGACATCCCCGCACACGTCGGCGTCGCGCCCCCGCAGGTCGTCGTGCCTTCGCAGGTCGGATAACCATGGCATGTGGACATGTCTTCGCAGGTGAAGCTGCCGGGACAGGTCGTCGTGCCGGGGCATGTCTGTTGTCCCGGACAGGTTTGCTGAACGCAGGTGATGTCGCAGGTCGTCGTCCCGACGCAGGTCGCTGTGCCGGTGCACGTGGGTGATCCCGTGCATGTGAGCGTTCCGTCACAGGTCGGGAAGCCCTGTAACGTCGGCAATGAGTCGGCGCCGGCGGGACGAACGGCGACACCGGCACCCGCACCCGCACCCGCGGATTTCACCGCGGCGCCGGGTGCTTCATCGAGCTTGGCGATCGACTGGTTGAGGCTCTGCGTAAACAGCGGCGATGGGGACGGATCGGATGATGCCATCGCCGGATGGGCGGCGACGAGGATGAGCGAGGTGACAGCGATCACCCCGAAGAGACACCGACTTCTACATCGCGATGTACGCGACGAATTTGGAACCGAACGAGTGATGGACATTTCCAACCTCCGCGGAGAGACGTTTGGTATGTAAACCTGTAAGAAGAGGCGCGCCGACGGGAACCGGCGAACCCGCATAACGTCAAAAAGTTAACCCGCTCTGTCGGCTTGTCAAGGAGATATGTTCAAAATATCATAATCGGGAGGAAATCACAGGGGTTTCGTCGAGTCAACCTGTTATGGCCCCGCAGGATTACTCATTGGTCCCGGCTGCAGTCGCTCCCTACACGCCTCTAATTGTCCGCAATTTCCAAGATGAATTTGGATGTCGGTTTCATCCGGCAGCGGTCTATCGAATCGCGCATCCAGACCATCCCTACGCCGCGATCTGTGATCACACTCGTGCTCGATGGCACAGACGGGGGTCTTGCCTGCTCCGCGATCGGAGATCGCGGCCACACCGTATGAAAAACCGACAACGGATTTCACTTTCCTTGCCCGGACCGAGAGCCTATCCTAACACCCGGTTCGCGGATGGGGGCGTGTTAGCTTGCGTCCAAAGGACAAAAACTGTATACAATGTATAAGATGTTGACCGGCCCCGGCGGGCTGTCCGATGTTCCCCCGGCCCCCGGCGAGGGTTCCCTGTGACTTTCTACTTTCTCGCACTCTTGGGTTCCGTGACGCGCGCGTTCGGCGACTTCCGGGAACCGATCTATTCGCTGGTGACGGGCGTGTTGCTGGCGCTGTTGTGGCGGTACTGCCCGCCAGTCCCGGGATGGAATCGGGCCATCAACTGGTTGTTGCGCTGGTCTACATGGGCGCTGGCGGCCGGGATCATCGCCGCGGTCGATCCGGTCTTCCGTA
Source organism: Candidatus Zixiibacteriota bacterium (assembly GCA_040752595.1). Classification (NCBI taxonomy): domain Bacteria; kingdom Pseudomonadati; phylum Candidatus Zixiibacteriota; species Candidatus Zixiibacteriota bacterium. The sequence continues at coordinate 24,853 of JBFMGX010000047.1, read as the reverse complement.
TTGTCCTCATCACGATCGCCGTGTGGGTGTTCGATCGTTTCGCCGCGCCTGAGGTGCGTGGGCAACGGAAGGCACTGGTCCTGACCGGAGTACTCTACGCGTTGTGGTGGACCGTCTTCTTCCAGTTGCCGCTCGGATACCGCTGGCTGACGGAGTGGTCGTTTCCCTACACACATTTCCTCACGCAGACCATGAGTGTGCGCCTGTCGCTGGGGCCCTCGGCCTCGGCGGTCGACCTGTTGCTGCTGGGAGTCGTCGGTGTGGTCGCGATCACGATCGTCTCAAAACCGCGGCAATGGCTCTATGCGGTGGCGGCGGTTGTTCTGCTCGAAGCGGGACGAATCCTCTACATCTGGATGGCACCGGAGCTTCAGTCACTGGTCGGCCGGGTGGCACCGGTTTCGCTGACGCCGCATCTCGACATGCCGGCCGCGTACTTCCTGTTCGTGGCCCTGGTGCTGGCGCTATTGCAGCGTACGGCCGTGTCGGAACCATCGCCGGTACTGTCCCCCGGGCGTGGACGGCGCTCCCGGTGGCTCTGGGCCGCGGGCGGTGGGTTGGTCGCCGCCGTGATCGTCGCGGGTGCCGCCTCCTACTCCGACGCTCCGGTTCGCGTCCTGTTTCTCAACAAGAACACGCTCGATGAGATGGTCCCCACCCATGGCCGGTATGGCGATCGTTCCGGGGGTATGTTTGGCTTCCTCCCGCGATTCCTCGAAGCCGCCGGCCACAAGGTCTACCACCGTGATCTGACCGGGCAGATTCTCGATTCGGTCGATGTCATCATCATCGCCAATCTTCTGAACAAGCTTTCGCCCGAGGAACGGCAGCGGGTCTGGGATTTCGTGGCCGGAGGCGGCGGGCTGTTGATTCTCGGCGACCACACCGGGACCGACGCGATTCGCGATCCGACGAATGATCTGCTGCAGCCGTGCGGACTGGAAATCAACTTCGACACGGCAGTGCCGTTGCGGCGCAGTTGGGCCTCGGCGAGGTCGTTCCTGTTTCATCCGCTGGCGCGTTCCGGGGGGGTGATGGACGCCGAGTTGTGGTTGGGAGCATCGGTGACACCGGGTCCGAAGGGGGACCCGGTGGTCATCGGCCGCGGCGCCTTTTCCGATCCCGGTGATCTGAACAACAAGGGTCGGTCATACCTTGGTAATCTCGCCTATGATCCCGGGGAGCCGCTCGGCGACGTTGTTCTCGTGGCGGCGGCGCACTGGGGCAAAGGTAAAGCCATCCTTCACGGCGATACTTCTCCCTATCAAAACGGTACTATTGTCCGTTCGCATGCGCTGATCGACCGTTCGGTGCGCTGGCTGGCGAAGGGTGGCTGGGCGGCGTTCCTCGATCGTTGGCGCGGATGGTTGCTCTTTCTCATTATCGGGATATGGGGAACCGTCCTGGCGATCAGTGGCCGTCGCGAGCCGGCGCTCCTGGCCGCGGCCCTGCTCTTGCCGGTGGCCTCGGTTTCGCTGTGGAGCGCCATTCCCGGTGCCGCCGACCGCACGTGGATCGACGGATCCTATCGGCAGGCGTTGATCGATGAAGGGCATCACTCGTTGTTTGACGGCATGTCGTGGGAACCGAAGTCCATCGGCGGGCTGCAATACAACCTGATGCGCAATGGCTTTTCGCCGCGTTACGTCCGCTCAGCCCACGCCCTATCCCATGAGAAGGCCGCGCTGTACCTCTTGTGCTCACCGACTACACCCGTATCCTCCGAGGAAATCGACAAGATGGAACGATTCATGGACAGGGGCGGCTGGGTGATAGTAACGTCCGGGTGGGATACACATGAAGAAGTGGCGGAGTTGTTCCGGCGCTTCGGATTGACGCATAAGAACATCCCCTTCGGCGCCGCCGACGGTGTCGCCTTCGGTTCACCGGTGAAGTTGAAGGATGCCTACCCGATTTCCGGGGAGGGCGCCGGCATCGAATCGCTTATTGTGGCCTTTGGTACTCCGGTGGCCAAATTGGTGCATCACGGCCGGGGAGGCCTGATCGCCATCGGCGACTCCCGCTTTCTGTTCAACGAGAATCTCGAAGGGCAGAATGAATTCGTGGTTATGGACAATATCAACTTCTTCAACGAGCTGATGAAGCGCACGGCCGGAGCGACGACCCCATGAAGCGACTCTACATCTGGGGTGCGGTCGCCTGGGCGACCGGGTGGTTGTTTCTGCCGCCCAACGCCGATCCTTCCCCCTCGACATTCTGGTGGCTGGCCGCCATCGGAACGCTGTTCATCCTGATCGCATCGGGGTTTGATTCATCGGAGCCGCGTCGCTGGCCGTTCCGTTCGCTGGCGGCGGGAGCGGCACTGGCCATCTTCGCCATCTGGTGGTTCGAGCTTCCCGCCATCGGAGCACTTCTCCTGGCCGGAGCGGTCGTCCTGGCCACCACGGTCGGTGGCACGCGTTGGGGCGCAAAGCTGGGCGACGGTCTACTCGTGGCCGGAACTGTGGCTCTGCTGCAGCTTGTCGGATACTACCTGTACATCGTGTACCTGGGACCACGAGGACACGGGTGCGCCATCCCGGCGACGATCATCGCCGCGGCGTTGCGCCTGTTCGGTGTCCATGCGGTGGCGATGTCCGATGGACTTCACCTGCTGGCGATTGACCGCCTCTATGAAGTCGTGCCCTCTCCGGTCAACATGGGGCTGTTTGTGTTCCTCATGGTCTGGATGGGGCTGATTGCGCTGGCCATCACCGGAAAGGTGCGACCCCGCGCCGTGCTGATCGGCGGGCTGGGGATCGGCCTGTTTGCCCTGCTCCGGTATGCCGCCGTGGCCATCTGGGATTACAATCAGGGCGGCACAGCGGACATTTTCTGGAGCCCACGGGTTTTTGCCTGGACCGCGTGGCCGGTGGCGTTTCTCATGCAGGGACTGGCGACACGGCGCCAGACAGAAACACCGAAGCCGGTTCGCTCGCAGCCGGAAAGATCCGGTCGTCGTCTCGCCGTTGTCGTCGTGGCGACCGCGCTGGCGGTGCTGGCCTGGACATTCTATGAGTCCTATCATCCCGCCGGTGTGCGCAAACAGGGCCGGATGTTGATCGATGAACTCCACTCCGACTGGGAGTGGACGGAGATGCCCTTCGACACTGTTTGGTACGGCCAGCAATCGACATACAACTTTTACCTCCTTGCCGAATACTGGGGCAAGCACTTCCAGATGGAGCGCAGCTTCGACTCGCTGACGCCGGAGCGGCTGGCGGATGTCGACATCCTCGTGCTGAAAGTGCCGACACAACCGTACGCGGAGAAGGAAATCGACGCCGTCTACGATTGGGTGAAGAAAGGCGGCGGGCTGATTCTGATCGGCGAGCACACCAACGTTTTCGGCTACGGGACATTCCTCAATCCCGTCGCCGGTCGCTTCGGCATCCGTTTCATCCCCGACATCGTTTATGAGCTCAAGACCGGCGATCTGAACCTGGAACACATGCCGTCGCTGCTCCCCCATCCCGTGCGAGCCAACATGCCGCCGGATTTTCTCTTTGGGGGTCCCTGTTCAATCTGGGCCGATCTGTCGGCGCGTTCCATCATAACCGGGATGCAACTGAAGACATTGCCCGCCGACTACACGCAGCGCAATTTCTTCCCCGAGCGCTCGGGCCACACTGGGTATCGCTTCGGCCAGTTCCTCTTATCGCTCTCCACGCGCTGTGGGAAGGGACGGATCGTGACCTTCCCCGATTCGACGTTGTGGTCGAACTTCTTCGTTTTCATTCCCGGCAAGCCGGAGCTGGCATTGATGCTCGCCGAATATGTCAACCGCTATGACCCGTTCCCTTATTGGCGGATTGTGACATTCCTCTTTGCGGTTGTGGCCTTCCTCGTTGCGATCGTCGCCGCCGCCGGTCTTGGGAAGGAAGGTTGGGCGTGGTTGGCCGCGGTGGGGTGTATCGTGTTCGGCCTGACCGCGCGATGGGTCGAGTCGATCAATCAAGGCAACTACACGCTGCCGAAGCCGCACTCGCCATTCGCTCAGCTCAATTTCGAGGCGGAGCATTCCCGCTTCTTCCTGCCGGAACTGCGGCTGGCGCGCGAGCCCGACAAGGATTTCAGCACCTTCTACCTGTGGGCGTCGCGGGTCGGTGTGGTCCCGCGCAAGTGGCCGACCTTGAAGGACGCGCTGGCGCAGCCGGGCGGCCAGATCATCATCGATCCTGTGATACCATTCAGCAGCGCCGCACTGGAGCGATTGAGGGAATTCGTGACGGGCGGGGGCACCCTCTACGTGTTCGATGATCCAACGAATCACGCGTCGACCTCCGCCCCTCTGCTGTCGCAGTTCGGTCTGACCGTCGACCTTCGCCCGGTGCCATCGCAAGGGAGGGTCTACATGCCGGCGGAGGCCTCATTGTGGCAGGGCGGCGGCCGGATTACCGGGGGCGAACCGCTGGTCACCCTCCCGGATGGTTCGGTCAGTTGTGCCATCGCCCATGTCGGCCAAGGCAAGGTGATTGCCTACGCCAACTCCCATGCATTCGAGCGCAAGACAATGGGCTACACTGCCATGATTCCAAACCCCATTCAAAACGCCATCAGCCAGTTCGAGTATCGTTTGATGACATATCTGGATGCGCCGCCTGTGGGCGCTCAGCCGCTTCCGGTCACGCGGCGCCGCGCCGGAGCGGTACCGTTGGGGGATTGAACGAAGCAGGGCATGTCAGTTGCGGACTCATTCTCGCGACTCCCCCAGAGAGGATCAAGGTTCCATGAATTCCCGAACGCAAAGCAGATCGTCAACGCCGAACCTCGTGCTTGTCCTGGCCCTCTGTCTGCTGGTCGGCTTCATCGGCGGGTACTTGTTCGGCCAACGCGGTCCGATCTCGTCCGGGACAATGACGGCACAGGGACCCTGTCCCCATGAGTTGGGGCCTGAGGATGAATACATCATCGCCGGCTTTTCCTGTCCGGCGCCGGCCTGCCAGGACCCCCTGCTGACCTGTCATTGCGATGAGGCTCATCAGATCAAGGATCGGATCAAGCAGGAGTTGGGTCAGGGCAAAGACGGCACGGAGATTCGAGCCGAACTCGAACGGCAGTATGGCGCGCTACTGCACAAGGGCGGATGAGCGCGTCGGTGAACGTGTCAATGGAGGAGACCAGATCATGAACGGACAGAGAGCAGGAGCCGTCAACGTCGTTCTCATCGCCTTGGTCGGATTGCTCATCGGCTTCATCGGCGGGTATGTCATCGGGCGGAATGCCGCTCCGGTGGCATCTTCCGCGACGGTCGCCACGGGGACTTGCCCGCACCAATTGGATCCCAAAGATCAGTGGATCCTGGTGGGATTCCGTTGCCCCGGCACCGATACTGCGCAGGTGGCGCTCTTGGGCTGCCACTGCAACACGGCGCATGGGATCGAGGACTTCGTGAAGGCGGAATTGGCGGCGGGCAAGCCGGGGCAGGCGATTCGTGAGGAGTTGATCGCACAGTACGGCGACCGGCTGAAGTTCCGGGGGCAGTGATCCGCTCCCACAAGAAAGGCAGAGAAGACGGCGGGCGGAGCCCGCCCTACGAGAACGATGATCGTGTAGCGTAGGGCGGGCTTGGCCCGCCGTCTCGTTGCACATCGATCTTGACAGCGTGGAGCCGACTCGGGATGTTGCGGCGATGATGGATCGGATTCCCATTGTTCGTGGCGAAGGGAGGTTCCATGAGCATCGTTAGCCGGGTTACGAATATCGCGTTGCGGCCCAAGGAGGAGTGGCCGGTCATCGCCGCCGAAACCACGACCACGGCGGGACTCTACACCGGGTTCATTGTTCCGCTCTTGCTGATCGGACCGCTCTGTTCCTTCCTGAGTGCATTGGTGTTCGGTCAGCGCATTCCCTTCACCGGCGTCGCCGTCCGTCCCGCGGCCGGCACGCTTATCGCGATGTTGGTCGTCTCTTTCGTCCTCGGACTGATCGCGATCGCCCTCACCGCCTTCATCGTGCAGAAGCTGGCGCCGACATTCCAGTCACAGGGCACCTTTACGCAGTCGCTGCAACTGGTCGCCTATTCCGAGGCGCCCTTCTGGGTGTCCGGCGTGCTGTATTTGATACCCTTCTTGGGTGTTCTGACGATCTTCGTTGCCCTGTATGGGCTCTACCTGGCCTATCTCGGCCTGCCGGTCATGATGAAGACGCCGGCGGATAAGGTGATCCCCTACCTTGTCGTCGTGATCGTCGTGACCGTCATACTCTGGTTCCTTGTCGCCGCCGTCTCGGGGGCGATCATCGGCGCCAGTCTGATGGTCAGCAGCATATCGTAGCGCCGGCGGTGACGCGGCAACGGCCGCGCGGTCGGAGGTGGCGCTATGCGCCGTGATCTCAGTCGTCTCCTTGGGCTTTGGCTGTCGCCGCTCGGTGCGGTCACGGCGGTGATCTGCTTCTTCCTTCCGTGGGTCCGCTTCTCGTGTCTCGGCATCCGGCGGACGATGTCCGGCGCGGATCTGGGCGGGGTTCTCTGGGTCGTGCCGGTCTTGTGCATCGCGGTTGTGATGGTGTCTCTGCTGCGTGTGTGGCGACCGCAGGGGTTGCCGTGGACGCAGTTTCTGGTCGCGGCGGCTTCATTGGGGGCGCTGGCGGTCCTGGTTCTGAAGTACATGAGCGTGGCGCGATATGTCCGGGCTGAGTACGGCACGATCACGGCCGAGGACGTCGGCTTGCATGTGCACACCGGTGCCTGGGGGATCTTGGTCAGCCTGCTCGTTTGTCTGATCGGGTCACTTGTTCCCCGTTCCCGTCCGAAGGCCGCCACTTCTGAGGTGCCCGAGACATCCGCGGATGTCGTTTCGGTCTCTTCCGGCAACCCCGATCGAGCAGGTCCAGGCCGGTGAGCGGTCGCTCCCCACAGGAGGACACCACCGTCGGCTATTGGCGGCGTGTCGGATTGATCGGTGGCCCGGTGGCGGCGCTCGCCATCGTACTCCTTGTCGAATTCGATCCGGCCCACCCGGCGATGGCGCGGACCGCAGCCGTGGCGGCGCTCATGGCGGTCTGGTGGATGACCGAAGCGCTGCCGATTCCCGCCACCGCGCTGGTGCCGATGGCGCTGTTTCCGCTTTTGGGCGTGTCGTCCGGACGTGCGGTCGCCGGCCAGTACTTCAACGACGTTGTCTTTCTGTTCATCGGCGGCTTCATCATGGCGCTGGCGATGGAGAAGTGGGGGCTGTTCCGTCGTTTCGCGCTGGCGATCATGCTCGTGGCGGGAGCGAGCCCGTCGCGTCTGGTCTTGGGGTTCATGGCGGCCACTGCGTTCGTCTCCATGTGGGTGTCGAACACCGCCGCCGCGATGATGATGGTGCCGATCGCGCTGGCAGTGATCACGCAGTTGAAAGACAGTACGCCGCCGGAAAGGACAGGGCGTCTGTCGACCTCGCTGCTGCTGGGAATCGCTTATGGGGCGACGATCGGGGGGATCGCCACATTGATCGGCACGCCGCCCAATCTTGCGTTCAGCCGCCTCTTTGCCATCGCGTTTCCGCGTGCGCCGGAGATCACCTTTGCCCGCTGGATGCTGTTCGGGGTGCCGTTCGCAATCGTCCTTTTGGCTCTGACTTGGATACTGCTCGTGCTCGTGTTCCGAACGCGGTCCGGGGCCGGCGCAGTCGATGCGTCACTGCTGCGACAGGAATACCGGCAACTGGGCCGGATGCGGTTCGAAGAACGCGTCGTCTTGTGGTTGTTTCTCCTGCTGGCGTTCCTGTGGGTCTTCCGTCAGGACATTACGCTGGGGTCCTGGACGATCCCCGGCTGGGCGGGGCTCTTTGGATCGCCGTCATTCCTGGATGATGGCGTGGTGGCCATCGTCCTCTCCCTTCTGCTGTTCATCATTCCCGCGCGGAATGCGCCCGGTGAACGTCTGATGGACTGGGAGACCGCGACCCGGCTCAACTGGGGGATCGTGATCCTGTTCGGCGGGGGATTCGCCCTCGCGGCGGCGATGGAGGAGTCGGGACTTTCGGCATGGGTGGCACAACATCTGCAATCGTGGCAGGGAATCCCTCCACTTCTTCTCGTGGCGGCGATCTGCGTCTCCGTCACGTTTCTGACGGAACTGGTGTCCAACACCGCCTGCGTTCAAATCGTGTTGCCGATCCTCGCGCCGATGGCGGTCGCTATCGGCGTCAATCCCCTGCTGTTGATGGTCCCGGCCACGGTGGCGGCCTCGTGCGGCTTCATGCTGCCGGTCGGTACCCCACCCAACGCGATCGTCTTCGGGACCGGCGAGATCAAGATGCGTGACATGCTTCGCGTGGGGATCGTCCTTGATCTTCTCTCCGTTCTGTTGGTCACGATCTTCATGTACCTGATCGGCCTGCCGGCGTTCGGGATCGGCTCAGTCGGAGCGCCTCCGTGGGCGACGGGGTCGTAATCGTTGCCGGAAGACTGGGCGGCTTCCCCGCTTCGGCTTCCTGACCGATCACTTTCCAACATCCCTGCACGGAAATCGGTAGACGGTGCCGCGGGCACTATCGTTGTTTACTCGCGTGGATCCGCTCGACTACCAGACGATGGCGGCGGCGATGAGCCGGAACGATGCGGCGTACGATGGGAAGTTCTATGTCGGCGTGTTGTCGACCGGGATCTACTGCCTGCCGTCGTGCCGGGCGCGGCTGCCACGGCTGAAAAACGTGCGGTTCTTCGCCACGCGGGAGGAGGCGATTGCCGCCGGTTTGCGCGGGTGTAAACGCTGCCGCGCCGCCCGCTATCCCGATGTGCTTCCGGATTGGCTCCCATTGGTTCTGGCGCATATGCGCGCCACGCGCGATCAGCGGCTGACCGAATCGCAGTTGATGCGCCTGACCGCAGTCCACATCGCCACGGTGCGCCGGTATTTCAAGACCCACTTGCACACAACGCCTTCGGCCTTTCATCGGCGACTGCGATTGGCGTTCGCGCGCGAATTGATCGAGTCGGGAACCGATTATCTGAACGCCGCGTATGCCAGTGGATATGAATCGGCGAGCGGATTCCGCGATGCCTTCGCACGCCAGTTCGGCCAGCCGCCGGGGAGGTATTATGCACGAACCAACCATCGGCGTTCGTGATCTTGACAGCCCATTGGGACCGATGATCGCCGGGGCGACCGCCAACGGAGTCTGTTTCCTCGAATGGCACGATCGCAGCGGTGTGGAACGAATCAAGGAACGAGTCGAGAAGCGCTACCGGCTGCCGCTGTCGGCGGGCAATACCAATCTCCTTGACGACCTCGAAAGGCAACTCGCCGCCTACTTCGCCGGCACTCTGCGGGAGTTTACGGTGCCGATCGGCGTGCGCGGTACGCCATTTGAGCGGAGTGTTTGGGAGCAACTTCTCGCCATTCCCTATGGTGAGACGCGGAGCTATGGCCAGATCGCCGCCGCCCTCGGCAAACCGGATGCGCAACGTGCGGTCGGCCGCGCCAATGGGGCGAACTACCTGTCGATCGTGATCCCCTGCCACCGGGTCATCGAAGTAAACGGCGCCCTGCGCGGCTACGGCGGCGGGCTGTCACGCAAGAAGTGGCTGCTGGAGCTGGAGAGCGGCGTCTCGCATGGCAACGAGCGCCAACTGGGAGGTTGCGTGCCACTGACCTTGGTCAGTGCGTGAGGGATGTGTGGTCGTGACCTTGGTCACGGCTTGAACGAGCCCTGACGAACGTCAGGGCCACGCCGGCCAGTGCGTGAGTGATGTGAGGCCGTGACCTTGGTCACGGTTCACGAAGAACCAGACGATTGGGAAACGACCTGGATCACGTTGCCGATGCTGATTAGTGTCACGGCTTCAACGAGCCCTGACGAACGTCAGGGCCACGCCAGTCGTCGTCCCTCTTGTGGGGCGATTCAAGGCTCACTGACCAGGGTCAGTGGCACCGGGCCGTTTGTCAATCCAAGGGGACTGTTGAAGAGGCCGCTGTGTGCGGTCGGGTGCCCACACCCGACCGCAGTGTACCAACAGCTTGCGCCGGGTGTGGGCACCCGGCGCCACTGGTAAAGCGGGATTCTTCGACATACCGACCAAGGTCGGTGGCACACTATATCACTTCTTCGCGGTGCGCATCTGCGCGGCCATCTCTTTGATGTCGCTCAAGTCGCGGACCAGCTCACTCCAGCCATACCAAAGGGCATAGTCGGGGTTGGCATGGAACGTGCCTTGGAAGGCGCGCATGCGGTGTTCGAGGTGCATCACGAACAACCGCTGCTCGATCGGCGTCGGCGCATCGTGGAACGCCAGAAGATCGGGGAAGGGATAGGCGTAGTGCGCCGGTTTCGCGAGAGTCCCATCCTGGTATAACCCCGCCACAATACGGATGGCTGCCGCGAGCATCGAATCGGCGGCGCGGATCATCTTGTCGCCCTTGGCGAGCTCGCCTTTGGCGAAGTTCTCGGAATGGCACTGGCTGCACGCGTTCATCAGCTTGGCGCGCTCGGCGTCGAAGCTCTCCTGCGTTAGTCGGGCGACATCGGCGGCTTTGACGACATCCAGCCGTGCGGTCGGCTTCCCCAGTGGGTCGAGGACACCGAGGGCCTGCAGGATCGTCGTCTGATCGGCCTTCCATTGCGGGTCTTCGGGTAACGGCAAACGCACCGCCAGGAAGCCCCATGGGGTGCGGACCTCATGATTCCCCTCCTGCATGTGGCAGTTCTGGCAGGTGGGACCGGCGATGGAATCGGAGAGGACGCCGGTCTGCTTGAGCCCGTAGCGGACGCCGTGCTTCGAGGCCGAGTACATCTCCCACTGTGGATGGTCGAATCCCATGTGGCAGGTCTGGCAGGCCTGCGGTTGACGCGCCTCGGTCACAGAGAACGCATGACGCGTGTGGCAGGCATCGCATGAGGCCACACCGAAGCGAACCCCCTCGTCCTTCAGCGTCTGGATTTCGGCGTCGGATTTCAACCCGATCTTGTGGCAGCCGCCGCACCCTTTCATACCCTCGGTCAATGCCATCGGCAACCAGTGTGTGGTCGGCATCGCCTTCATCGCGGCCCAGCCGGCGGCATGCTTGCCGCGCGTGTATTGCTCGACCTGGGTTTGATGACAGGTGGCGCAGGTCTGGGGTGTCGGGATGAGCGCCAAGGCAGCGTCATCGGCACCCTTGTGCTGGTCGCCGTGGCAAACGTCACAACCGACATCGTTGGCGCTGTGCTTGCTCAGCGTCCAGTCGGCGACGACTCCGGGGGAGGTCTTCTGGTGGCATGTCACGCACTCCTGTGCATGAGCCGCGCCGGGCCGGATGATCATGGCGACTGCCGCCAGCAGCATCATCGACCGCAGCGCCACCGTTTTCGCCCTCCAACACTTCCTCATTCCACCCTCCTCCTGAGATCGGGACCAACGATCGCGTGCTCTCAGCCGAACATTGGGTGACTGTCCGATGGCGTCAAGAGTCAACGGGGACAAATGTCGCCAAGATTGTCACAATCTCGGTTGTCTCAGAGTTCCCAGATGGAGAAATCCCCGGGAACTTGCGTCCCCGGGGATTGTGCAGAAGCAGGACAAGGAGGTGGTTTTGCCCTGCATTGTGCTCGCAATAGCTACTACCGATCAGCCGGCAGTTTGTTCCAGTTTTTCAACCGGCCGCGAAGGCGTCGCGTAAGGCATTCACCGGCAACGGCTTGGCCGCCCAAATTACGGCCGTTCTGGTCACACGCCCGTCAATCCGCCCGAGAGCCCGCCTTCCGGCCGGTTGTTGTCGTTCTCCGGGCGCTGTTCTTGTGCTTCCTCGGCATCCGGCGTTGCGCCAGTGCCCGTTGGCTCCCCCGCCTCGGGCTCGCGTGCCGTCTCCGGCGCGCTCACGACTGCGGCCTCGCCCATCGAGGTCGTGCGGGTCGGATGGGCCGCTAAGAACCCTTCCAACTCGCCGCGATCTTTGTCGCGGTAGTAGGCCTCGACCGACAAGACAATCCGGCGGTTGGTTGGGTCGAATTCGATCACCCGCATCTTCAACTCATCGCCGATGGCGAAGGCGTCCTCGGGCTTCTCCAACTCCTTCTTGCCGAGCTGGTTGAGCGGGACGAACCCCTCCACCTCGTTGTCGATGTCGACCACCACGCCGCGTTCGAGCAGCCGGACGATCTTGCCTGTCATCTCGTTGCTGACACGAAAACGCTCGTGGTAGTGAGGCCACGGGTCTTCCAGCACCTGTTTGTGTCCGAGGGAGATCTTGCGGTTTTCCGCATCGATGTTCAGTACGATTACGGGAACCAGATCGCCTTTTTTCATGACCTCGGATGGATGCTGAACGCGACGGGTCCACGATAGATCGGAGATGTGCACCAGCCCGTCGATCCCTTCCTCCAGCTCGACGAAGGCACCGAAGGCGGTCAGATTGCGGACACGCCCTTCGTGCCGCGTGCCGACCGGATATCGCAACTCCACGGTCGACCAGGGATCGGGCTCCAGTTGTTTGATTCCCAGAGAGATCTTCTGGTGCTCGCGGTCGACATTGAGAACCATCGCGTCGACCGTGTCGCCGACCTGCACCAGCTTGGAAGGATGCCGCACATGGTGCGTCCAGGACATCTCGGAAATGTGCACCAAGCCCTCGACGCCGCGCTCCAGCTCCACAAATGCGCCGTAGTCGGTGATCGAGACGACCCGACCCTGCACGCGGCCGCCAATGGGGTACTTCTCCTCGACGTTCTCCCAGGGATGCGCCGTCAGTTGCTTGAGTCCGAGGGAAATGCGGTGCGTCTTGGGATCGAAATCGAGGATCTTGATGTCGATGTCGTCCCCCACCGAGACCACCTCGGAGGGATGGCGAATCCGTCCCCATGACATGTCGGTGATGTGCAGGAGACCGTCGACGCCACCCAAGTCGATGAACACGCCGAAGTCGGTGATGTTTTTGACCTTGCCGCGGCGGATCTGTCCGGTCGAAATCTCCCCCAAGACCCGGCTGCGCAAGTCGTCGCGCTCCTGCTCGAGGACGACGCGGCGCGACACGACGATGTTGCGGCGCGTCTTGTTCAGCTTGATGATCTTCATCGGCAACGCTTGGCCAATCAGCGAATCGAAGTCGGGGACCTGGCGCAGGGCCACCTGCGATCCGGGGAGAAACGCCTCGACGCCGAACAGGTCGACGACCAGGCCGCCCTTGATGCGGCGCACGATGCGCCCATCGACCATCACGCCCTGTTCATGCGCCGCCCGTATCCGATCCCAGACGCGCAGGAAGTCGGCCTTGCTCTTGGAGAGGACGAGTTGCCCGTCCTGATCCTCGACGGCATCAAGGAAGACATCCACCTCGTCGCCGACCTTGACATTGATCGGCTCGGAGAACTCAGAGATCGGAATGGCGCCTTCGGACTTGAAGCCGACGTCGACAATGACGGCATCGCGGCTGACGGCCTGGACGCGTCCCTTGACGATTTCCCCTTCGCGAATCTCGGCGATCGTCTGCTCATAGAGCGCCGCCATGCGCTGGTCGTCCTCGGGGGTGAATTCCTTGTCATCGAGATCGGGAGCATAGATCTCCTCCTTCTCGACGACCGGGGGTGGAAGTGGAGCGACCGCGGCCATCTGGGCGCGCTTGGCCGATTTGGTCTTGCGTACCGTCGCCGTGCGGGTCAGACCTTCCGTCTTGACCTCGGTGACCTTCTTCTTGCGGGATGTGGTGGTGGCGGCCTTCTTCGTGCGCGTGCCGCCGGTGGTTTTTCCCGACTCGTCATCGGGTTTTGTGGTTGTGGACACCTGTGGACTTCCTCCTGAACAGCAGCATTCGCCCATCCGGGCGGCCTCTCCATCGGAAACGGAAAAGCCCTCTAAAATGCAGGCACAGGGCATATACCACAAGGTCTTTTTCACGCCATTCGCGCGCCGCAAGGGGCTGAAGCCCCCTGGCCGCGTGACGAAGTCGTGGGCGGAGCCCACCCTACACTGCGACAACTTTGCCCCGGGTGGGCTATGTCCACCGAATCATGCGGCAATCAAGCACGCAGGCGCAAGACCGCTACGAGCCGTGGGTCTCGACGAGTGCGTCGCTTGGAAAGGCATCGGCGAGGTCGCGCGCGGAGTCATCGCTGAGGGCGCAGATTCTCTGCATGATCAGGCGGGAGAGGGCACGATACCCATCCTTGTCATCGGGGAAGGCAAGGACTTCTTCGGCGGGAATGGGCTCGCCGGTGCGTATCGTGAGCCGGCGCCAACGAAAGACCGCGAGGGACAGTCGCCGGTTCCCCTCGATGTACGCCGGAACAATCGGCAGGCCGGCAATCCGTGCCAGTCGTCCGACACCAGGGCGCGGCGATTGCATTCGGCCGGTGCGCGACCGCGTTCCCTCGGGAAAAACGAGAACCGGCCGCCCCGATGCCAACAAACGAAGGATCTCCTGCTCGGCGGTGCGATCGATCACGCCACGGCGGATTGGCCGGGCGTTGAGGTATCGGATGAGACCTCCGAAGAGCGGATTGTGAAACAACTCCGCCTTGGCGAGAAACCCTATCTCTCTGGGCACCAGGAACGCCACCATGGGCGGATCGAACCAGGATCGATGATTGGGGCAGATCAGGAAGGCGCCCTCGGGCAGCTTCTCGCGCCCTTGCAAGCGCGGCCACCAGAGCACTGTGTAGATCGTGCGGGCGAGGTACAGCCAGAAGCGATAACCGAAACGCATCACCGTGGGTCCATCCGTGCTACCGAGCGCGGTTCAAACGCAATTGCTCGTGGCAGATGCGATAGACCTCGTGGATCTGCTCATCGATGGTCAGCGAGGAGGTGTCGACCGTGATCGCGTCATCCGGTTTGCGCAGCGGACCGTGGGCGCGGGTCGAATCGGCACGGTCGCGACGGGCCATGTCACGTTGCAACTGTTCGGAATCCTCCCCACCGCCGCGTTCCCTGCTGCGACGTGAGGCGCGTTCTGCCAATGACGCCTCCAGGTAGATCTTCACGTCGGCGTCGGGCCATACGACCGTGCCGGTGTCCCGGCCTTCCAGCACGACGTTGCCCTGGGCGGCTCGTCGTCTCTGCCACCGGACCAGTCGTTCCCGCACCTCGGGGAGCGCGGCAACGGCCGAGACTTGCGCGTCGACCACCGGAGTGCGGACGAGATCGGTGACGTCCTCCTCATCGAGGTAGGCGCGAACGCCCCGATCATGATCCTGCCGGATGACGAAACGGGAATCAAACTCGTCCAACACGGCCGACAACCGATCTCTGTCGGCCAGATCGCAATGTCGACGGCCGACCAGCAGTGTCACCGTCCGATACATGGCGCCTGTGTCGAGATAGTCGAAACCGATACGTTCCGCCAGCCGACGGGCGGTGGTCGACTTCCCCGATCCGGCCGGGCCGTCGATCGTGATCACGGCACCTCGGAAGACGTCGGGAATGCGCGCGGAATCCACGACGCTGATAATAGAGTGGACTGCGTGTATGAGCAATGAGTTTCCCCCGGCAACGCCACGACCGGGGGATGTCGGCTCATGTCATGGTCGATGAGGCAACGGCCCGAACCGAGGCGCGCGTTTCTCAAGAAAGGCGGCGATGCCCTCGGCGCAGTCGGGGCCGCGGAAATTCTCCAGTTGCAGTTGACGTTCGATGCCGGCCGTGGTCTCAAAGGAGGCATCCCATGTGGCGTGAATCGCCCTCTTGTAGCGCGCCATCACAGCCGTCGGCCCGGATGCGAGGCGCGCGGCCAGGCGGCGCGTCTGCTCCGTCAATTCAGCCGCCGGCCAGATGCGATTGACGAGACCAATCCGCTGCGCCTCGTTCGCGTCGATCGGTTCGCCGGTGTACAGCAGTTCCAGCGCCTTGGCAGTGCCCAGCAGTCGCGGCAGCAGGTACGTTCCGCCCCAATCGGGCCCCAATCCCAGACGAACGAACGGGAGGCCGAATTTCGCGTGCTCGCCGGCCATCCGCAGATCGCAGGCCATCGCGATGAGAAACCCTGCCCCGGCGGCGACGCCGTCGACCATGGCGATTGTCGGTTTGGTCGACTCCCGCAGCAGGGCCACGATCTCCTTGCCATCGTCCAACAGGCGGGCGAAACCCGCTTCATCGTCGGCGTTCTTCAGCTCGCGCAGGACATGGATGTCGCCGCCGGCGCAAAAGTCGCCGCCGGCGCCGGTCACGATGATCACACGCACACGGTCGCTGCAATCGGCTTCGCGCAGCATCTTGAGGAGATCCACGCGCATCTCCGTCGAGAGCGCGTTGCGCTTTCCGGGGCGATCGATGGTCACAGTCGAAATGTGATCGCGGATGTCGAGGTGGATGTGTCCGTCAGTCATGTGACGTGTGATGATTCATACCCTGTGTCTGTGATGTAAGGGGC
This sequence comes from Candidatus Zixiibacteriota bacterium, assembly GCA_040752595.1. Taxonomy (NCBI): domain Bacteria; kingdom Pseudomonadati; phylum Candidatus Zixiibacteriota; species Candidatus Zixiibacteriota bacterium. The sequence continues at coordinate 8,589 of JBFMGX010000047.1, read as the reverse complement.
TGAAGCCCCTTGTCCTCGATGGAGACTATCTGGCAGGTTTGGTCGGAGCATGGCGCGCCGTGCCCTCCGCAGGGGGCTGAAAGTCCCCTGTCCGCGAATTCGGATGACCGGGAGGACAAGGGGCTTTAGCCCCTTGTGGTCGCTGCAAGCGCACATGAACGTCACACCCCATACCCGCCGGAGACCTTGAGGTGCGAGCCGGTCACGTACGCCGCCTGCAGTGACAGGAAATACCGGACGGCACCGATGATGTCCTCGTCGGCCCCGAGCCGGCCGGCGGGGATGACCTTGTCTGGCTCAGCGGGACGCTGGACGGTGTTGTGGTGAATGCCGGGCGACACGGTATTGATCGTGACGCCATCGGCCATCGCGACCTTGGCCAGTGATGAGGAGAAAGACAGAAGCGCGGTCTTCGCCGCCTGGTAGGCCGCCACATTGGGATGTCCCTGCAAACGATCAGCAAACACATATCCGAGATTGACGATGCGCCCCCCACTCTGCTTGCGCATCGTCTTGACGGCGATGAGCGACAGTCGCGCCGCCACGGAGAAGTTCGACTGCAAAAGCGTCCGCAGCGTGTCGGTCTTCATCTGAAGCAACGGACCCCACCAGTAGTCTCCGACATTGTTGATGAGAACGTCCCAACGCCGGAACTGACGGACAAATCGAACCGCGACCTTCTCGGTGACGTCCGCGTCGGTCAAATCGGCGAGCCAGTACTGAGCCGAGACGCCCAGGTTCTCACAGGCGGCGACGACTTGTCGCGCCGCCGTCTCGCTCTTGCGTGTGACGATGCCGACGTTGTAGCCGTCCTCCGCCAGGGCGATGGCGATGGCGCGGCCGATTCCCCGCGCCCCGCCCGTGACCAGGGCGCTGCGTCGCCCGGCGCTCTGACCCTCACTCCGTTTGCGTGCGGTACCCGCTCTCATGGCGGAGAGTATAGCATGCCGATTCCCGCCGGACAATCGTCTGCGTGAGCCGCGAATGACCATCATCTGATCGCTGTCGGCCTCCGCCGGCGGATGTCGATTGTCATTTGATCACATCATCGCCGTTCGGCGCCGAATCATGATCGCGAGGAGGCAACGGGCGCGATGCAGACATTTGACGTGTGGGACAAGACTCCACTGGGATGGCGACCGGCCGACGGCTGGACCGGGGAATGGAGGGCTTGGTTTCGGGCACCCGGGCGTGATGATGGCCAACGGCGTCATCGGGTGAGGCTCATTCAGGAGCACGTGCGCAACGCCGTGGCCAAGTTGCCGATCCTGGAGCGGCGTATTATCGAGGGACATTACTTCGATGGTCATTCCCTGTCGCAACTGGCGGATGAGATCGGTTTGCCCAAAACGAGGATCCAGGTGTTGTACCGTCGTGGACTCGGTCGCCTGCGCACGGCGCTCGCCGACTTCGTCGTGGCGACGTTTGGAATCCGAGCGGTGATTCTCCCCGATTGCCCCATCTGCCACGCGGCTTGGCGAGGAACCGCTGAAGATCTGCTTGATGAGAAGACACCCGAGATCACGTGGGGTGAGCTGGCACGTCGTCTCGAACGGGCGGTCGGTTGGACGCCGACAACGATCCAAGTGGTGATCGGTCATCAGAAGCGTCATCGCGCCTACGCGGTAGAGGGAGTGAGTGGCACCGGCTTGGACTCGATTCGTGCCATAAACTCAGAGGAGGTCCCGTGGTGAACGGAGTACCGAAACGCGGGCAGCATGCGGTGAAGATATTCGTCTCGACCGAGCTGCGGGCGCGTCTGAGCGCGTTGTCGGAGTCGCTCGACCGTCCGCTGGCCGACGTCTGTCGGACCCTCATGTGGATCGCCCTGCCGATCCTGGAGGGCCTGGATCAGGCACAGCAACGCGGAACCGACTGGTGGGTCCAACGGGTCCAGGGACGCGACCAAGAGGAGAACAACCGGTGAGACAGGCGCGGCATGGCCCGCGTGTCACTCTGTAAGCGGGGATTGACATCCGGACGGTTTGCGGTATCTTGCCGTGGGAGCCCCCACGAGTGCCGCCGAGGGCGTGGCCTCCTGTGATCTCCTGCTGAGAGTGTGTCTTGTCTGGTTAGGCGTGTCTACGGTCCTGCCGAAACATAACAAGGCACGGCACTGTCGCATTGATCGGCCTCGCATCGTTCGGCGGGTCGAAGATGCAGTGTCCGTGTGACGGATCCGGAAAGGCGAGTCATGATGTCGCGAAACGACGCACATAGGTCCGTTGTCCCATGGGGCTGGGTATTCCTGACGTGTGGGATTTTGGCGTTCGGTGTTCTGGGGCACGCCGCCTCGGTCGACCGCGCCTTTGTCCGACCGAGGAACAACCCCGTAATCTCGCCCTGGGCCGCTTCGGTGATCGCTCAAACCACCCGTGAAGGCAGTGTCAAGGTCTGGGTCCTGTTCACCGACAGGGGATTCTACGATCAGCGCGGATTCGCCGCCGCTGCGACGGCATCGCGCGGCGCCTTGACATCGCGCGCGACGTCCCGGCGGGCCAAAGTCGGGCGTGACCGCGTCGAGTTTGTTGACATCCCCGTGCGCCAGGTCTACATCGACCGTGTGCTGGACCTCGGCGCCACGTTGCGCCAGCGGTCGCGGTGGCTGAATGGTGCATCGTTTGAGATCGCGGTGGACCGGCTGCAAGATCTGCAGGCACTGCCGTTCGTCCGCGAGATTCGGCCTGTGATGGGATTTCGCCGTGATCCCGAGGGCCTGGAGAAGGAATCACCGGGGACAGCCGGTCCTGCCGGTGTGCAGGGTCCTGGTGGTCCGGGGCTGAACTACGGCCCCTCGCAGGCGCAACTCGACCAGATCAACGTTCCCGCTGCACACGTGGCGGGATATCGCGGTCAGGGCGTGCTGGTCTGCATGATGGACACGGGGTATCGCAAGGACCATGTCGCGTTCGCGCAGGCCTATGCCGAGGCGCGGGTGCTGGCAGAGTACGACTTCATCTTCCACGACGGCAACACGCAAGATGAACCCGCGGATCAACCGGGGCAGCATTCTCATGGGACGTACACGTGGTCGACGCTCGGCGGTGCATCGGACGGCAACTTGTATGGCCCGGCATTCATGTCTCAGTTCATTCTGGCCAAGACCGAGGACATCCGCTCCGAGACGCCGATCGAGGAGGACAATTGGGTGGCGGGGATGGAATGGGCCGATTCGATCGGTGCCGGTGTCATCTCCTCGTCACTGAGTTACAAGACCTGGGATGACCTGACCGGGTACGTCTACTCCGACATGAACGGCGATTTCTGCGTGACCACGGTCGCGGCCGATTCGGCGGCGGCATTGGGAATTGTCGTTTGCAACTCGGCGGGAAACAGCGGCAGCAATCCGGAGACGATGGGCGCCCCGGCCGACGCCGATTCGATTCTCACCGTGGGTGCGGTCAACTCGGTCGGGACGATCGCCAGCTTCTCACAGTGGGGGCCGACGTACGATGGTCGAATCAAACCCGAAGTGTGCGCGCGCGGGGTCGCCACTTACTGTGCCACTCCCACGACGACGACCAGCTACGGCTCGGTGGGTGGAACGTCACTCTCGTGCCCGTTGGTCGGCGGCGGCGCGGCCGTCGTGCTGTCGGCACATCCGGATTGGACACCGATGCAGGTGCGCGAGGCGCTGATGATGACGGCCTCGCAAGCCGCCACCCCGAACAACGCCTATGGCTGGGGGATCATCAATGTCATGGCGGCGATCAACTACACCTTCTGTCAGCCGCCGGCGGCTCCGGGAGCGCCGGTTACGTCCATGAACCAGCCCTGCCCCGATTCCATTTACACAATCAGTTGGAGCCCTGTGACTGGGGCGACGCAATACGAGCTCTTTGAGAACGATACCCTGGTCGCCGCTGTCGTCGATACACAACTGACCATCAGTCACCCCACCGGGACGTTTGACTACTTTGTCAAGGCCAAGGACGCGTGCGGCACCAGCGCGGCCGGTCCGAGCGGGGCAACCACACAAGTCGTCGACTGCCCCTGCCATGCCGACCCCGAGTGCGACGGTGTGGCGTCGATTCAGGATGTGGCGCTGGTTGTCAATGAGGCGTTCCGGGGTGCATCCCCCCTGTCTGACAGCGGTTGCCCGCATGTCAGCCGCTGCGACGTCGATTGTGATTGTGTCGTCGGTCTCACCGACGTCGTGAAGATGGTTGACGTGGCATTTCGCGGCGGCGATCCGGCGACGACGTTCTGCCTACCGTGCGCGCACCGCTGCCCATGAGCGGGCCGGCACGGGTCTGAAGACCCGTGGCACCAAGAATGTCTTGTAGGGGCAGGTCTTAGACCTGCCCTTCTTCGTTCATGCGATCAATGGGCGGGTCTGATATCCGACCCTACACATGCCGTAATATCGGCGACCGAAGGCCGCACTACAGACTCACCACCCCTGTAGACGGAATGCGGGACGGGTATCGGCCACAGATGGTGTCCGTGCCAGCCAAAGGGCCAATGCCAATGCAAACACCGCATCGCAGTGCGTATTGTCCTCCCAACTGAACTCGCGCAGCTCGTTCGCCAACGACCAGTACTCGCCGTCGGCGGTCGTCATCTCGACGTTGGGGATTGCCACGGCACCTGAAGCGAAGGCCTGTTCGAGGGCGGCGATTAGCTCGCTTTTGGCGCGTCCGCCCCGTTCGCCGAAGTTGTATCCCTCGGCTTTGATGTCCGCCAATTCGGAAAGGACGACATCGCCCAGGCCGGTGGCGTCGATCAGGACACGACCGCCATACGCGCGTTGCCGTTGCCGGATGGCGGTGAAGACATCGGGCCAATTCCGATGCTGGAAGCGGGTGAAGGCGACCATCTGCGCCGGGCGCGCCGTGACATCGAGGGTCACGCCGACAGTCCAGGAGCGCTTGCGCGCCAGATCCCAGCCGTGAACATATCTGCGCCCCGGCTCGGGTGGGTTCAACCCCGTGGCGAGTGACAGTGCCTTCTGGATGTCCTCTTCACGCAGGACCTCATTGCCGAGATCGACAAAGCGTCCCTCGATGTTCTGCGCTCGACGCTGGGGTGACAGCCGGGCGATCGTGCTTTCCAGATAGTCAACAGGCAGATGCGGGTTCTCGCGGGAATCGCCACGCTGGACATATCCCCGACGGCCGCGCGCACGAATCTGTTTAGCCTTGCGATAGAACCAGTTCTTGCCGCGCGGCGTCGAGACATAGTCGATCTGTCCGGCGCGGTCGACGACACGCATCGCCAGCACCTCCTCCACGACGTAGTCGGCGCTGGGTTCAAAGGCGGCCTCATCGAAGCTGATGAAATCGAAGTCGTGGCCCAACAGGTACTCGCCGCGCCGTTGCGTGGAACGGGCCCACAATATCGACCCATTCGTGAGCCGCAACATCGGGAAGGGTGTCGCCAGGACATCGGCGATCAGGTGGTCGGCACAGGGGAGTCGACGCACGAGCCGGAGAGTCTCATTGAAGATGATGCGGGCCTGATCGAGCGTGATCGAGACATTGGCGCAGACATAGCGCCCGGCGCGATCATGGCGGGGATTGCGGATCTGGAAGAGGAGACGGTGGGCGATCTTGACGGCCTGCACGAGGGACTTGCCCCAGCGATTGCCGCAGTGCAGGAGATTCTCCGGGCAGGTCGAGTGACGGAGCCACCGGACCTGCCCCGGATGCGGGTCAATCGCGAGGAATTGCCCGGCGAAGTAGACGGGATCGATGAGCGCACGGCGCCAAGAGCCACGGATCACGAGGCCCGGTGTCCGCCGATCAGCGCGAACCACCGGCCGTCTCGGTCTGCAGCCGCTGCCGCGCCTGTTCCATCGTCAGGACACCGGCTTCGAGTTGACGGAGGACGAGATCGGTGTGGGCGCGCTCGGTCTCATACCGTTCCCGGCGGTCGAATTCCAGACGGTTGTCGAAGACATGGCGGACCTTGGCTTCAACTCCGGCCAGCGCCAGTTCGATTGCGGCGATCCACTCACAGAAGCGAGACGCGGCCCGCTGCAGGGTGACGATCTGTCGCCCGACCATCTCGTACTTGAATCGCGCCCAGGTCTGCGTCGTGCCGTAGGAGTAGCCGAGCATGAACGGGGCCAGGTGGCAACCGGCGACGACGTCTTCAATCATCGAGCGATGATTGAGATACCAGTTGCGCGAGGCGGTCACCTGCGCGCCGGGACCGACATGCGTGATCTCCACGTCATTCCAGGTGATGGGGTTGTCGTCGACGTCGAAATCGCGCAGCGCCCGCACGGTGCTGTCGAAATAGGCGTTGGCCCGGGCGGCGTAGTCGACGTCGGCTTCTGCCGTCCCTTGTGTCGGCGGCGTGATCCGGACGTGCAGCCGGTGGTACCCGGCGTTGTGCATGGCTTTCTGCATGTCACGGATCAACTCCTGCTCGACGCGGGCGACGAAGCCGACGGCGGCCAACAGCGATTTCCCGTGTGGTCGTCCGGCCTCGGCATCGAGCGGTTGATAGAAGATCGCGTCAGAGTCGAGCGGAATCCGGTTCCGGCCAGTCTGCTGCCACATCTGCCATTGCCCATGGGCGTCGGTTTCGAATTCGAGCGTCGCCACGTCGACGAAATGGAAGACATCGAGGCCGCGTCGAGAGGGCAACAGCGTCAATTCCCCGGCCACAGCACCATCGGTAAAGAGGGCGTCGAAATACTGAACGAGCAGAGCGTCGAATCCGCCAAAGCGGATGAGCCGATCAGGATGGATACGCCGATCCAGTGCCGCCAAGACCTCCAGTGCCCGACGGCTCTCTTCTTCACCAGAGCTGTCAGTGACCTCAAAACGGTGTGGTGATGCCGCCAGTCGCGTCCAGGTCCAAACGGCGGCCTTCAAGACAGGAATCCGGTCCCGGAGGAATCGGTGCAGACGGATCGCGAACGTGCGCTCGGCCAGAGCGTCGGCCACGAACGTCCAATCGCCATTCCCCGCTTGGGGGCCGTGCGATCGGGGCTTGGTTCCCCATCCGGCCGCACGGGAGAAGGGACCGAGAGATTTCACGGCGCCCGGATCTCGCGCTGGTGTCTCTCCGCCTCGGATCAACCAGCGTTGCCACCACTTTGGTTCTGCTGCCACACTCACCTCACTGCCACGGAGGGGCAGAGCACCCCTCTATCCTACCGGCAGGCGCGACAATCACCCCCGAAATGGGGTCGGATTTGCCGATTTGGCTGCGGGATGAGTCAAACGACCAACCGGCCGTCTGTGACCGGTCTTTTTCTGCGTCACTCCGGCTTGCGATATGGGGTTGACGGCGGCTGCTTGGGTGCTATCTTGACGCCAACTGTTCGTCTTTTCACAAACCTCGAATCCGTGGAGGTGACCATGGAAAGGTGCAAGGCCCCGAGTCTGCTGGTGGCACTGATCGTGTGTGCCGTATGCTGTGCCGTTTTATCGACCGTCGCTGAGGCACAGGATCTCTGCTTTGCGACTGCAATCGGCCATCCCGTGGGTGATCACGCCAATTCTGTCTTTGCGGCTGATCTGGATGGAGACAACGATGTCGACTTGGTGGTGACTACCGGGTCGGAGAACAACCTCTCGATCTTGAGCAACAATGGCAACGGTACCTATGCGGCGGCGGTGAGCCTTGTGGGCGGGGAGTGGCCGGTGTGGGCTGTTGCCGCCGATCTGGATGGTGACAACGATCGCGATCTGGCGGTGGCCAACTGGAGCGTGAGCAACGTCTCCGTGCTGAAGAACAACGGAAATGGGACCTTCACGGCGCCGCAGACTTATGCGCTTGCGGGCAGTCCCTACCAGGTCCTCGCGGTCGATTTGGATGGTGACAAGGATGCCGACTTGGTCACCGCAAACTTCAGCACGGACAATGTCTCGGCGCTCAGGAACAACGGGGATGGGACCTTCGCGGCGCAGGTGAGCTACGCGTGCGGGGACGGCCCCGTCTCGATTGTAGCCGCCGATCTCGATGCGGACAACGACGCCGATCTGGCTGTGACCAACTACAACAGCGACAATATCTCGATTTCCAAGAACAACGGGGACGGAACATTCGCGGTCGCTACCGATCAAGCGGTGGGGGATGCGCCCCGCTCGGCCTGCGCCGTTGATCTCGATGGGGATGGTGATCCCGACCTGGCGGTGGCCGGCGCCGGAAGCGACAGCGTTCTGATGCTCGACAATAATGGGAACGGGACCTTTGCGTCCGCCGGGAACCACGCCGCCGGAGATAGCCCCCGCTCGGTTGTCGCCGCCGATCTGGATGGGGACAGCGATGCTGATCTGGTCGTGGCCGCCTTCCACAGCGACAGCGTCAAGGTGCTGGAGAACAATGGGGGTTGGAGTTTTGCGCCCGCGGTGACCTACGCGGTTGGGGATGCCCCTGTTTCCGTCTGTGCCGCTGATATGGATGGGGATAGTGATGCGGATGTCGCTGTCGCCAATCAGGAGGGCGACAACGTTTCCGTGCTCGTCAACTGCGCCGAGCCCTACGCGGCTATCGATGATGAGCTAGTGTCCTGAGTCATTAATTTCTTAAACATTATTCTCTCGTCTGCGTATGTCTGGTAGACTCTTTGAAGGAGGCATCGCATGCGCAGAGGACCGCGACTGGAACCGTTGCGATTGAGCCCGCCCG